>CAYPUP010000019.1:0-13063 GCA_964413795.1 uncultured Ignavibacteriales bacterium | reverse complement strand
CTGATAAGGATGTAGCCGATACAATAAAGAGGTTACTAAAACATTCATGCAAACCGATTTGCCTGATCCGGTTGCTCCTGCTATTAATAGATGTGGAAGCTTGGCCAGGTCGGTAATAAAAGGTTTGCCGGAAGTTGTTTTGCCGAGAGCTATCGGTAAGTATCTATGGGTTTTAGTATAATTATCTGATTCCAGAATTTCTTTTAAATAGACTGTTTGTGCTTTGCGATTAGGAATCTCCACGCCAACGGCCGCTTTCCCCGGAATAGGGGCTATAATACGAATCCGTTTGGCTTTTAGAGCAAGGGCAAGATCATCTGAAAGATTTATTATCTGATTGACTTTAATACCGGTTCCTGGCTTAAATTCGTATCTGGTAATAATCGGTCCGGGGAATTTTTCTATCTCACCATCAATTTTAATTCCAAAGGTTTCAAGTGTCTCCTTCAACATACGCGATGTGAATTTGAGTTCCTCTTCATTGACGGCTGGCCCCGATTCAGGATTGCTGTTCAGATGATCCAGACTGGGGTACTCGTAATTCATTGATTCAATTTGTACTTTTGGAGGTTTTTTGGTAATTGTAACTTTTTTAGAGCCTTTTGCTTTTTTACCAGAGTCCTCATCCCCTTCAAAATCAGGAGAATCATCATAATCATCCGGTTCAGAAATTGATTCAAGTTCCAACTGTTCGTTCAGTTCCTCCTCGAACTCTTCATCACTATCATCCTCTTCATCATCACTTCTTTTCCACGTAAACAATGATCCTAACCACGAAAAAGTAAAGATATTGATCAACTTTTTAGACACCGATTCAAAAAAAACTTTGCCCGGAAAGGGTAGCCCCATCTTTAATAAACCGGGTAAAGATGTATATATAATAAGAATCAATAATATAATTCCGCTTAATATTACATATGAACCCAATACTCCGAATAACTTAATTGAAATAAGAGTAAGTTTTTCCCCTATAAACCCTCCGGCGGAATCTATTTCAGTGAGCAGAGTGTGATCAGACAGAATATGAATATTATAAATCATGGTTGCCAGTAAAGAAGTTGCAAACATAAGAGTTACACTGAATCTAATTTTACTTGAAGCTTCAACAGCAAAAATTCTCAGTGATGCAGCAATTAATGCAAAAGGAATAAAATAAGACAACCAACCCATTATTAAAGAACAGATAAAAACCAGATAAGCACCCAGCATACCAGCTTGATTGTGGAACTGAAGATCAAACGGATCAAAACTGCCATCGACCTCTCCAAGTATCCGGCGATCATCAATAGCTTGATGGGAAATAAGAGCAATTAATAAGATTAATGCCACAAGTATCATTAAAACAGCAAAGACCTGCTGTGTTTTGAGAGAAAACCCCTTTTGCTTTGGGGATCCGTTTTTCTTTTTCCTCATTTTGACCATAGTTCTAAATATGCAGTTTTATCAATTCGTTACAAAGTTAAAAAAAGGCAGGGGGTAACCCCTGCCATTATTTCCATTAACAGTTAGATTACTTTTTGATAGATTCTTTAAGGCGTTTACCCGCTTTAAAAACTGGAACTTTGGAAGCAGGAATCTGAATTGTTTCACCGGTTTGCGGGTTTCTGCCGGCTCTGGCTTTACGATGTGACACAGCAAAGGTGCCAAAACCTGAAAAGCTTACTTTCGTATCTTTTTTTAATTGTTTGGTAACGCCTTCCATAAAAGCCTGTAAAGCATCGGTTGCCTGCTTTTTGGAAATTCCTGAGTTTTCAGCCATATAGGCAATCATTTCATCTTTTGTCATAACAAATACCTCCAACGGAGTTAAGGTTAATTTACATAATTACTTTTTGAATTTCTTCGATCTGTTGAAAAGTGTCAACAAAAACAAAGAAAAAAAAGCCTATTCTATGCCCTTTTTGGGATAATATTAAAATCCAGCCGGATTAAAGCTTGAAGCCTGGAAGGTGTCATGGTTGCTATCGAGCTTGATATCAGGGATATCAGTCACATTTAATTTAAAGCCAAAACCACGGTTAGAACCTGAAGGTACCCAATACATACTCCCTGTCCAGCAATGGAGTATTCTGACAATATTGATACTTTTATTGACGATTTTCTTACCCACTACATTATATGTCTGGACATATGTGACTGATGTAGTTGGTGTTACATTAAAACCTAAATTGGTTGAAACCTGGCTGTTTTTTCTGTAATTTGAAGTATGCAAGTCATCCTCATTAAAACTAAAAGACACCCTCATATTCCAGCCTCTTCTGCCGGAAACCTGCGAATTAGTCTGGGTTCTTCCAACTTGATGGGCTGAATCAGCTCCTTTTGGAATACCGGTAATTTCTTCATCAAATAGAAATGTACCCCCTTTTAGATTAAAACTTAAATTCATCCCCCAATTCATTAAAAATGGGGAGAAGAATTTCTCTTCGTCGGTTACAGGATCATAGAAAGAATGGGTCATATCACCACCCAAAGTAATACCAGGGATTGAACTAATACTAAATGTTGTCGTCATATTCGAAAGGGGTTTTTCTTTATTTTCAAAATTATAACTAAATCCAGTGGAAAGATTGAGCAGATTTAATGTTTTCTCTTTTTCCTCTACTATTGTTTTAGCTTGAAATAAATTATTAAATTTAAAGCTTATAGATGATTGTTTCGAACTGGAAGCTCCTCCCCCGGCAAAGGCTCTGATCTTCGGATTCATATCAATTTCAGGTGACCAGGTATAACTAATTGTAGGTGTAAAGACATGCCTTAATCCCTGAAGGCTTCCGATATTAGGATTGATTGTTCCATAAAGATCGGTCTTCATGGACACACTTCCACTATACGAATACGATTTATAAATTTTGGAAGCATCTATCCCCTGAGTCTGAGATTGGTCGGTTTCTATTATTTTATACCAGGTTTCGCTGTAGTTCAAGGCTGGTTTAATATCGATATACTTAAATAATTTTATTCCGGGTAAATTCAAACTTGGGCTATGATTGACTCTTACATACTTTTTCCTGCTCCGATAAGATGTCGTATCCTTCACTTCAGTAAAATTAGTATCTATAATCACACCTAATGTGTCGGTTACATAGGAGGTATCAATATATGCAACAAATGAGGAATCAACAGTTTTACGATAGGAATAATTCGTTACTGATGGGCTATATTTAAAAATAAAATCATTGTACCATTTATGAACCTTGGTGCCATTTTCATCTTTACTCCCGCTGCCAAACAGCCAGATTGTTGGCAATGAGGCTGTCAGAGTGGGGAGGATATCGGTCCGGGTTTCATTATCCAGATTCTCAACATGGTTGAAATAGCCGGTAAGCGACAGACCATTACTGAATGTTTTTGTAAAATTCATCTTTGACGATAAATCTCTATTTAGCCGTTCTTCGAGATTGTTGGAGAAATCTTTGTCATAGCTTGATGTGGACGTATAACTGCCGCTGCCATCAATGGTAAATGAAGGGGAAAAGATATGCTTGTAACTGCCATTAAATTTATAAGAGATCTCAGGTGATTCCAGTGCAATCGATGAATTATATCTTGTCTGGCGCCGATATTCGGCATTGATATAACCATTGAATACGTATCTCTTATTAAAATTGACTCGATTCTTGAATGTAATTGTGCGGTTTTTTTCATGATAATCCACCGCCCCCTGCCAGTCCCAGTATTCCGAAGCAGACCAGTAATAGCCGACATCACTGACATACCTGTCCCCTCTTTCAAAGTTGCCAAACCTGAAGGGAAGGAACCCGGAATGGCGTCCTTTTTTTAAGGGGAAGACATAATATGGTATAGCCAGTATGGGCATGCGTCCTATATAGAAAACAACCGGACGTACAATCATCTTATTGTTTTCCATCAGCTTCATATGTGACGATTTAAAATGGAAATGGGGCTCATCAGCATCACAGGTGGTATAATAGCCGTCTTTGACATAGAAAATATCTTTTTGTTCGCGAAACAGCTTCTTGCCATAATAGATGCCTTTTTCATACTTGGATTTTGATTGGACTATCCTCCCCTTCTCGGTATCAGTCGAGTATTCCAGAAAGTCACCGTAAAGTTCATCGTTACCATCATTAAGAATAACCGGAATTGTAGCCGGTTGCAAATCTGCTGCCAAGGTTGAGAGGGTATCAGCGGCATAGGTTGAATCGGTATATTTTTCCTGCGCTGAAAAGGCTTTGATCAACTTGTTCTGGGTATCAAACTGGACTTCATGGGCTTGGAGCGACATCTCCCCCGATTTTATATTGCATGATTGATGCAGATAAATTGTTGAATCGAACAGGCTGTATTCTACAAAGCTACCACTATAATCAATACTATCAATAGTGACAAGATCGAGCGTATCGGATGGCGAAATCATTTTGATAGGATCTAATGAATCAGTAGAATCTGCCTCGAATGCAGTCAAAGAAATCGACTCAATGGCAATTGTATCAGATATATTTATATCAGGTTTATCTGGTTGAATTGAATTTTGCTGGTTCTCATTTTCAGTATAAGTAGTATCCCTCTCCTTTAATAACTCCCTGGCAACTTCAATCAAACTGTCTTTTATACTCAGTTCTTCATCAATAATTTTAGTCGTGTCTCTAAGCCTTCCGCTGAGATATGTCCCTACCACCCCTCCGACAACCTTGACCGACTGGAGCTGGTTTTGTTCAAGAAAGAATTTAATTGTATCGCCGGATACGGAGTTTTCATTGTAATCACGTCCCCCTCGTAATGAGGGATAATACCATGAATAGGCTTGACCGTAGCAGATAATATTGTCCATCGTACCAAAATAGAAATTAATAATGATACGATCGCCTGACAAAATCGAACGATCATAAAATACACCAAGCGAATCGACTGGTTCAGTAAATTCGCCAAAAGCGGAGTCAATCACATCGATTTGCCGGAGTAATTCCCCCTGGTATTTGATTGAGATAAACTCCCCTTTGATCTCAGAGTTTTTTTTGCGGGCGACCGGATTATCAAACAGATCCAGCATATTCTTTTGTATATCCATCACTGCACATTGCGACTCAGCTACAAGATCGCCATGAGTGATTTTAACATCCCCGGTAGCTTCAGCTTTGCGATAATTGGAACTATAGTGCACAAAATCAGATAAAATCTCGATCATCCTGTTGGTGTCAGGATAATTTATATATATAATCGGGCGGTCTTCCATCTCGAACTCTTTACGCTCTCTATTATAATAAGCATGAACGCCGCTGGCATATAATGAATCATCGTATGACCAGAGTTCCACAAATGATCCCCGTGCAACTGCTTCACCGGTCAAAATATCATAATATACCGAGTCCGCTGAAAGTTTATAATCTTCATCATCAACCACGACATTCCCCATCAGATTAACATAAACCCCCTTTACAAAAATAGCTGAATCGCAATATATAAATCCGGTTTCGGTCTCAAATACCACATCATGTTTGACATAAGTTACATATTGATCCTTCTCATACAGAACTTCAAGATTACCCGAGCGATCAAGTTTTACTTTGGTAGATTTATCCTGCGGCAGCACAACTGCATTCAATAATAATAAAATAACTATGCCAATTATAATTGATCTATAACTCATCGGATAATGTCTTTATAATAAATTCCCTGACCAGTTCTGTCTTCTGTGAATCAACCCCGCCGATTTGGGCTAATACAGCATTCCCGCCCCCTTTGAAATCAAAAGAGGAATTTATCTTTTTTGCCAAGTCCCCGGCTGACAAATGGGTTTTTTTATCTACTCCAATAATTAATTTAGTATCGGAATAGATTACAGCAATTCCGTTTATTCTCCCAGCTATTTGTGAAGTGAGATTGTTCAGAAAGTTTTTGTCTGTCTCATCGATACTATCAAATACTAAAGAGATGCCTTTTATCTTTTCTGATTTTGCAATTATCTTTTCTACCAGGATAGGTATTAATTCTCTTTTCAGTTCAGCGATCTTTAATTTTTGTTTTTTGTTTTCTTCGGTCAGTTTTTCAAACCTACCGATCAGATCACTGTAATGACAAGTCATATCGGTGGCAAGCTTATATGTCACATCATAGCGCTTCACATAGTCATCAACCGCTAATGATCCAGCGAGGAATTTCACTAATACATGATTTCTCATCATTTCAGTATCAGTTATTTTAATCATACCGACCTCAGCTGTGCAGTTGCAATGGGTTCCGCCGCAGGCTGAATATTCAAACTCACCGATTTTTATAATTCGAATTGTCCCTTTTCGCTCAGGAATTTTACGCATTGGGTAATTGTGAAGTTCACAGTCATCAATAAAAAGTATTTCAATATCAAGATTTGAAGAGACAATATCGTTGGCAAGTATTTCCGATTCTTTCAATTTATCCTGATCTATTTTATCGGTATTTAATTCGATAGCCCCGTATTGTTCGCCCAGATGAACGGAGACTGTAACAAAATTAAAAAGCCTGAAAAATACCTGGCTGAGAATATGCTGAGCGGTGTGGTTCTGGCGATTTATCTGGCGGCGTTGTTTATCAACTTTGCCTTTGGCTGCTTCACCGGTTTTTCCAACTTCCTGATCGGTTAAGTGCAAAATACGGCCATTGTCCTCGATTACTTCAAAAACTGATATATCATTTAATCTCCCGGTATCATAAAGCTGTCCGCCTGAAGTGGGATAAAAAGCGGTCTTATCTAAAACAGTAAAAAAGCGATCTTCTTTTCTACCAACTTCAACAATATTTGCCTCAAACTCCAGAATGTTCGGATCTTTATAGTATAATCGTTCAGTCATTCTAATTTACATGCCTATAATTTTCATAAACCTATAACTTCTACAAATATTTATGCAGACAAGACTAATTATGCCACAAAATTTGTTAATGTCCCCACATTAGCAACTTTAACTTCTATTTTATCGCCGGTATTCATCGGTGAAATCCCCGCTGGTGTCCCAGTCGAGATAAGGTCGCCCGGATTCAGGGTCATTATCGATGAAACATAACTGATTAAGAACGGGATGTCGAATATCATCTGGGCGGTTGTGCCGGATTGCATCACTTTATCGTTGAGAATTCCTTCCACCTGTATATCAGTATAATCGACATTGGTAATTATCCAGGGGCCAACCGGACAAAAAGTATCAAAACCTTTAGCTCTGGTCCACTGGCCGTCTTTTTTTTGCAAATCACGGGCGGTAACATCATTGACACAGGTTAAGCCTAAGATATACTCATCAGCATTTTCTCTGACCACATCACGGGCAGTCTTACCGATAACAAAGCCCAGTTCTGCTTCATAATCAACCCGTTCCGAAACAGCCGGCAAAACGATTAAATCTTCAGGGCCAATTATCGATGAAGGGGGTTTCATAAATATTAATGGATTTTCCGGGGCTTCATCGGCGGAATACGATGCTTTCACGTGAGCATGATAGTTCAAACCGATGCATATTATTTTGGACGGTTCAACCGGAGCTAAAAGCTGGCAGTCTTCATCGAAATCGACAGTCTCAATAATCTCAGGTTTTTCCAGCCAGGGGCTATTTTTAATTATATTAATTTTAGTATCTTCAAGAATACCATAATGAACCTTTGACTCCTGATCTTTCTTAAAACGGATAAATTTTACAGGCACGATATTTTCCTCGAATTACGGATTATTATATTTTAGAGAATAAATGAAAGGATTTGTATCCGGTCAACTACTATCAAACTTCTTTAAGTTTCCAGCTCCCTTTTTTAAACCAGAGAGCCAAAATGATGGCTCTGACCGTAGTGGTAATCGTCAGTGTCCACCACACGCCATTTATGCCGAGATCCAGTGAAAAACAGAGATAATATGCCAGGGGAATACGGGCCAAGGCCCCCGGAATTGAAATTAACATGGGAGGCATAGTATCCCCGGCACCACTAAAAGCCCCTTCCAGAACAATCTCTGTTGCCATAGTTATCTGTGACAAACCCAGTATTATCAGATAATCTATAGCGATTGATAACACTTTTGGATCATCGGTAAAAATAGTGGCTATGTATTTTGGGAAAACAATAAAGCAGACAGACATGAGGAAAGTCAGGCTTATCGCTATCCCAGCCGCTCCCCAAGCGCATTTGGCTGCCCGATCTGGTTTTTTAGCCCCAAGATTCTGGCCTACCATAGTTGAAGCAGCAATGGAAAAACCAAAACAGGTCATATAAGAGAATGATTCCATTCTGTTGCCTATCCCCATTGCCGCGGCAGCCTCTCCCCCAAATTCATGTACTATCCTGATTAAAAACCAGTATACAATTACAAAGACCATTTGCTGGCTGGAGATAGGCAGACCTATCCGCATGATTTTGATAATATCTTTGATAATAGGAGGAGTTCTAAAAAGCTTTTCGACTTTATAACCCAGCTTCCCCTTCTGCATTTTTATCATTACCCAGATAACTCCAATTAAGACAGAAATGCCGGTAGCTATCGCTGCCCCGGGCACGCCAAACGAGGGAATCGGCCCCCATCCAAACATTAAAAGGGGATCAAGAGCCATATTGATAACTACAGTTGTTACTCCGATAATCGTTGGAGTTTTAGTGTCACCGGAAGCTCTGAAAGCAGCGTAAATAGTATCAATTATAAAAAAGAGGGCTGAAATCGTGAAATAAACCCTTAGAAAAGGAATGGCATGAAGCATGGTAGTTTCACTTGTACCCATAAATCTGAGCATTATCGGGGTCATGAAAAATCCAGCGATTGAAAAGACCGAACCAACAACAACTGAAAGCGATAGCCCCTGTCTGATGAAGTGGGCTGCTTTATCAGGCTCATCAGCGCCGACATATCTTGAGACCAGGGCAGTAACCCCGACCGTAATTATTGAAATAAATCCAAATACTGTCCAGATAACAACCATTGAGGTCATCACCGCATCCTGAGCTGTCGGGCCTAATTTCCCCACCCAGAAATAATCGGTTGTAATCAGAGCAAATTCCATAAACATAGCCAGAACAACCGGGATCGATAGAGAGAAGATTGTTTTTATAATCGGGCCGCTGGTAATATTGTCAGTCTTATTCATAGTCTAATTCATCAATTTAATAAAATATTGAAGATTAAATTATATTGGTAGTATAAGGAATACAAGTTGTTTTAAATCATATTTTTAAACAAGCTTGCTTTTTAGCCGTCTGGTAATAAATTGGGAGATGATTGTATGCAGTTATATTTCAATTTGGGGAGAGTTATGAATTATAGACTTTTCAATACATTTGTCATTTGCATGTTGTTGTCATTTTGTTTTTCTACAACAGAAGCTGCCCGTGAGAAAAAGATTAAACCGCCGCCCAAAGATATTAAAATCAAACACACTAATTTCACTATCGCCCCTTATCTGACCGGGGGATGGATAATTGGCGACGGGGCTGATTATATACAGACTAATAATAAAGCTCTTTATGGTTTGGGATCTACATTTATGTATAATTGGAAACCCAAATTTAAGGTTTTTGGTAATCTGGAAGTTGTTTATGGAAATGTCAGTGACACAAATATAACAAAATACAGAGTACTATCATATTCCGGAGGTTTGCTTTATTCAGTATCACCTAAGAACAGATCTTCGTTGTATTTTAAAGGAGAATTTGGATACTCAAAAGTTAGAGCTACCGCAGCAAAAATTGATTACGGAACTCATTCGTTTATTAAAATTGGACTGGGCAACAGAATCTTCAGCACTCCTACAATAGCAACCTGGATTGAACTTTATTATAAAAGAATATTTAATAGTAATGAGGATTTGGAATATTATTTCATCGAGGAAGGTATCGATGCTGAATATATCGGCGGTATCTTCTCAGTCTCATTTGGATTATAAAACCTGCGGTTTAAATTAAATCCCGAGCTGTTCGATCAGGTAATCAGGATTAAAATCTTCATCCGTTCCCCGCTTTAACATCTCCCGCCATGAGTATCGTGATCCAAATCTGAAATAATTGTGAGTCAGAAAAGAACCCGCCAGACTATTTCCGGAATAATAGCCATACAGTCTTTTAATAGAATTTAGAGACTGGGCAGTTATAATATCCGCAAAGAGATAGTTCTGCATATAAACGGGATGAGTAATATAATAAATAAGGCTGGCCCATGGCTTGAGATCATCATGCCGGGGAAGAAACAAATATTTTTCAAACAGCTCCCAGTATAATTTATTCAAATCCTGATTTGGATTTTGGTAGGCTTCATATTCAAACATCAGGCGGCACAGAGTAGTCCGAAGATATACCAGATCCTGTTCTTTTTTTGCTTTGTTATATTCATCTGCTACATCTGCAGGAACATTTGCTTCGTTCTGGAGCCAGTCTTTTTCATCACACTGAGCTGCTATGAGCTGAGCCATACCTTCTCCCCAGGCCGAAGCGATTGAATTCGTATACAAGGCTCTTTCCTGTGAAATTTGGGTGGCATGCAAGGCATGGCCCATTTCATGCATCAGCACTCTCGTGCTGTACAAGCCATTGGTCAGATTAGCCAATACCCGGACATCATAAGGGGGCTTGATAGGAAAGGCATATGCAAACTGTGATTTCCCTTCTCTTGCTTCCAGATCAAAGTAGATCGGAAGCTGATCTAAATCATAACCCAATTTCTCAAGAGATGATTTCACCATATCAAGCTGAAAATCAACCGGAAAGTAACTATCTATTTTTCTGTTGATATCTTTATACGCATAGGTAATATCCCAGATTTCAACATCATCATATCTCAATTGTGTTCTGATACCCTGTAAAATTGACTGGTAAGGTTTACGGCTGAGAGAATCAAGGCGATCCAATAATTTCAAATATGTCGGCTGATCAACTTCCATTTGTGAAAATACAAGTGCAAAATAATTGTTATAACCCAAAGTGCGGGCTTGTTGATTGCGCAGGCGGAATAATTGTTCCAGACCATCAGCTAATTCATTTCCGATTTGCGTCCAGGCTCTATAAGATTGCTCACGCACCAGTTGGTTGTCACTGGATCGATATAAATCATATAATGAGGATTGTGTAGTTTTCTCGCCGTTGTAATTGGGGCGGTAGATAATATCAAATTTGTTCAGGGAATCTCTTAAGGCTGAAATATTATTTTCGCTTTCAATCAGCCCTGTCAAAACAGAGGAATAGATCAGATCATAACGCCTCAGATTATCTTCATCGTTAAAATATTTTTTCCCAAGATTCAGATTGCGAAGCAGTTCTTTATCTGTAATCGTGTAATTATATAATCCAGTGTAAAACTCCAGCGAATCGGAAAAACCCCTGGTATATAGATCCCATTGTTCCTGCGAGATGCGATAATCGAGCCATTCAAATTTATGTTCCAATGTGTCAAGTTTGGCAGCTACTTCTTCTTTGGTAACAGTTGTCTCCTGGCATGAATTTAATATTAGAGCCGCAATAAATATGACTATCAAAAGGAATCGCATCTTAATCCTTAGTTTTTAGATCGGCAAAATACGAAAGAGCCATAGCATAGCCATATAAGCCGAATCCGACAAGATGCCCGGCAACAATCGGAGCAATGACTGATTTATGCCTGAATTCTTCGCGGGCATAAACATTCGAAATGTGTACTTCGACGGTCTCGATGCCAACCCCGGAGATGGCATCACGCAGAGCATAACTGTAATGGGTAAAAGCCCCCGGATTTATTATCAAACCATCAGCCTCAAAGCCTTTTTTATGGATAAAATTTATCAGCTCGCTTTCGGAATTGGATTGGAAAAACTCCACTTCAATTTCTAACTGGTGGGCAATTTGGATTAATTCATTATTAAGTTCATCAAGGGTTTTTGTACCGTAAACTTCAGGTTCTCTTTTACCCAGCAGATTCAGATTGGGGCCGTTGACTATCAGTATCCTTGGCATTGTTTATCTCCGCAATTCGTATTCTTTTAAAGCTGCATATAATGATGGCCTTATCAGATTATTATTCACATCACTTATTATCGGTCTCCCCGGTTTATCCAATAACACAAATAAGAGTTTATTCCCTTTTCTTTTTTTGTCAACTCCCATATGGGTAATCACATCGCTAATATCAATACTACAAAATGGTATCAATTCAAGAAACTGTTTTATTGTATTTTTATAATCGGCAAGGGATGCGATTCTTTTCATATTTGTTCTCTCACTCAGTTCAATTGCCGCAAGCAGCCCAATGATAACCGCCTCACCATGCTGAAGTTTCCCATAACCAAGTGATTTTTCTATGGCATGGCCGTATGTATGTCCCAGGTTGAGTACCATGCGAAGATTTCCTTCCCGTTCATCGCGTGAAACAATCTCAGCTTTGTATTTTGCGGACAAATATACAATCTTATTAAGATATTTCTGGTCGTAAAGATTCCCAGCTTCAAGATATAGATCCAATAAGTTATTCATAGCTTGACCAATTAAACCGGCATATTTTAACACTTCTCCCAGCCCAGTTACAATTAAGCGGGATGACAAGGTATTAATAAACATCGTGTCGCAGATCACAAACGACGGCTGCCAGAAAGCTCCTATCAAATTTTTACCAAATTTATGATTAATACCGGTTTTGCCTCCGATAGCTGCATCAACCATCCCCAGAAGGGTTGTCGAAAGAACGCCCCATTTTATCCCTCTTAGAATAGTGGCCGCCGCATATCCGGTGAAATCGCTTGTGACTCCCCCCCCGCAGGCTAAGAGAAAATCATTACGGGCAATCTTATTGCTTAAAAGATATGAATAAACCATGCTTAACTGCGATGACGACTTGGTTTTTTCTCCGGAAGGGAGAACTAATTCTTTATATTTTAATCCCGATCGTTTTATGACTTTTGCAATTTGACAGCCGTATAAGGCAAAAACCTTCGCATCATAAATTATAAAAATACATCCATGTTTTTTTACCTGTTTTCCTGCTTGTATCAGGAGTTCCTTTTCCCAGCATTTTGTTCCGCAGGATACAGTATAATCTCTATCTTTTAATTTAACCGAGATTCTTCTCATTATAATTTTTAATCTCTTGTAAAATTGTCGCAATTAATTTATTGGTATTTTTCTCTAAGGCAGATATGGT
>CAYPUP010000018.1:8807-13179 GCA_964413795.1 uncultured Ignavibacteriales bacterium | reverse complement strand
TGAGGCTCATTTTGGATATAAAATGGACGGCAAGGATTGTTCTCTCTGTCATAATTCTCATTCAAGTAATGAACCCGGTCTTCAGACTAAATTCAGCCATGCGCCTATGACAGACGGAGAATGTGAAACCTGCCATAACGCTCCTGCAAGTGAAAATCAGTTTGGAATTAAAGGTGATGCCGCGGAGCTTTGCATGGCCTGTCATGATACCAGGGATCTTCAGCACGGAGATACCCATACCCCTGTTGTTGGTGGAGAATGTATGACCTGCCATAATCCTCATGGTTCCGGTTTTGAACATTTGATGGCTGAATCCCCAAAGGTAGTATGTCTTAATTGCCATGATAATATTATTACTGAATTAAAAATGCCCTCAGTACACCAACCGGCTGCTGAAGACTGCACAAATTGTCATAGTGGTCATGGAGATATGAACACAAAACTGATCAGTCGGGATATAAATGATCTCTGTTTAAGCTGCCATAAAGATGAAAACTTTACTGAGAATATGGCCAGCATTCATCCACCCTTTATCGATGGTTCCTGTCTTGACTGCCACCAGCCCCACGGTTCGCCACATCCCCAGTTGGCCAGGGAGGTACGCATTGAATTGTGTTCCGAGTGCCATGAGACAGACGCCTGGATAAAAAGCAAGGACGTTCATCAACCGCTAAAACTGGGCCAGTGCAATAAATGCCATACCCCTCATTATTCAACTCATGCCTCTTTGTTGAAAGAGGATAAAAACGAACTCTGTCTAACCTGCCACGGATCATTGTTAACTGAGACGACTGATGCCAATATCCACCCGCCTTTTGGAGAAAAGCAGTGTGATGCCTGCCACACCCCTCATGCCTCCGATCATAATTTCCTTTTAACGGGCAAGGTCGCTGATGTTTGTTATCAGTGCCATGACAACGGTTTTGAAGCCGGTATGGATGCCAAATATACGCACCAGCCGGTCAGTGATGGTAATTGTACGTCTTGCCATCATGCTCATACTTCCCAGCTGAGTTCTTTATTATTGGCCAAGACTGATAAGCTCTGCTTTTCCTGTCATAAAAATTTGCACGAAAAGGAGGAAAACGGTTTTGTGCACGCTCCCGTCGAGGAAGGGGCATGCCTGACGTGCCATTCACCTCATAATAGTAATCATCCTTCGTTGACTATAAGTGCCACCCCGGAGTTGTGCCTCAATTGCCATGACGGCAGCAACAGCGATTTTAAATCCAAACATCTTGGATTGGATGGTTCTCTGATAGATTGCAAAAAATGCCATGATCCGCATGTGACTGCCGAAAAGGGCTTGATCTTCCAATTCGGTCATGATCCTTTTAAAAGTGGGGACTGCAATACCTGCCATACAAGTCTGACCGAGGAGGATAAATAAAATGAGAAATACTATTTCATTTATGATGCCCATAGTCTTTTCCCTGTGGACAGGTATATTGACAGCCTCACCGGTTGTGGTTGATGAACCAGCTGTATGTTTGCAGTGTCATGATGATATTACCGATGCAATGAAAAAAAAGACTGTTCATTCTGCCCTCAAATCCGGTAAATGCTCATCCTGCCATAATCCTCATGCTTCCAATCATGCCTCGTTGTTAAATGTCGATGATAAATCACTGTGCTTGAATTGCCATGATGATAAGAGCCGAGAAAATTTACATAGTGTTGCTCATGCTCCGGTTCTTGAAGGAAATTGTTTATTCTGCCATAGTCCCCATTCATCTGACATTTCAAATCTTTTGAATAACGATGTCCAATTCCTGTGTATCCAATGCCATGGGGAAGTTAATAATTGGTATGACCAGAAATATATTCATGCTCCGGTTGCCGATAATGAATGCCAGGTTTGTCATGACCCGCATTCTTCTGCCAATGAAGGATTGACAACAGAGAAGATACCGACCCTCTGTTTTGGATGCCATGATCAGGGGATAAGTTTTGTTTCTTCTCATAAAGGATATGATCTGAGCAGCGCCAAATGCAATACCTGCCATGACCCCCACGCCTCCAGTAAGGCGGGATTGCTTATGCCAAATCAGCATGCACCGTTTGAAGAGGGAGAGTGCCAGTCATGCCATAAATCCGGAAGCAAAAGTTCGGCATTTGAATTGGTAGCAGATGTAAAAACAGTCTGTCTGGGTTGTCATAGTGATATGAAAGAGGAAAACAAAAAAATGTATCATCATAATATAGATGATGATCATTCCTGTATAAATTGCCATAATCCGCATGCCTCACCGACCACTTCACTGCTGGCGGCAGATCAGAAAAATCTTTGTTTGCGCTGTCATTTCAGCGGTGAAAAATTCAGCGTCAAGCCCAGGGAAGAATACATTACTCATAATCATTTGAACTGTAGTGAATGCCACACCCCTCATGGCTCCAATAATGATAAATACCTGGTCACGGTGAAATCTGAATTATGCAACCGCTGCCACGGTGATGCACACCGCTCAACCCATCCTATCGGTGAGGATGTGATCGACCCCCGATCAGGAAAAGCGATAACATGTTTAAGCTGCCACAAATTGCACGGCGCCGACTTCAAACCCTATCTGGTTCAGGACCCGAAGATGGAACTATGCATTCAATGCCATGATAAATAAAAAAAATATTACAGTAGTGATTTATTGACATTTTTGATTATCACTTTTTTTATTGATTTTCTAATTACATGCATCATAAAAAAACCACTCCTATTGAGGAGTGGTTTTTATTTTTAAAATTAATTATCATTTTGCCGGACAGGGGAGAGGATCTGATCCATTTTTAAAAAGGTAATTGACCAATAATGTCAGATCATCAACTAAGATAATGCCACTTGCATTGGCATCTCCTTCTTCCAGACAATTAGGTGCCACGCCACCTTTAAACAGATAATTGACAAGCAAAACCAAATCATCCACTAATACAGAACCATCGTCAGTGGCGTCACCCCTGATACCGTCATGATTACAGCATGATTGTGATCCACACAATGGATTGATATGATCGACCAGCCACTTTCTGGCTTTATGAACATTTTCTTTGATATCATTCACCGTACCATTTTGGACTGACGTTAATACTGTATAGATTACCAATGTATCCCCAACCTCAAGAGTGTAATTGCCAAAATAAGTAATCATGGAACAGTAGTCGATTTCACCTGAGCCAAACAAGTTATAACCCGGTTGTTCCATTAATTGATATAATTGACCCGGGTAGAAGCCTGAATTTGGATATACATAAACGGCATTATCGGCATTAAATGCACCATAAAGACTAGTAATAGTATCTAATAAACAGGAATCATTTACGTAAGCGCCGAGAAAGGCATGACCGCCGAAACGGGCATCATTTGACTGACATCCAGTGCCGTTATATTCAAAACCCTGAAGGTAAACAAGATTTTCATCTGCGCTGTAATGAGCTATATCATACGGTTGAGGGTATGAATCCGAAAGAATATCCCAGTCTATCAGTTCTCCGATCATAAGATTCGAATGAGGGATACCATCCTGGGAATAGACTTTCATCTGCTGAATTATGAAGGTACAGCTATCGGTTTGTTTAGGTGCCCAGAAGCTGTTGATAAAAGCAATTTTTTGGTTGCTGGTTGTTACCGGAACACTTGTAAACAGCTCAAAATCACCCATATCTACTGTCTGGATTGGTGAGTTATCATACCCGGGGGCGTACTGGAAAGTATTATTATTATACCAGGTAGAATATTCTAAAATCGTATCCAAACCATCAATATAACAAAAGACAGGAGAGCCGTCGTAAAGATAAATATTTGCATTCGGATCACAGTCTCCAAAATCGGAATAGGCAAGATTGGCGTTATAATTCCCGTTGTTACCGCAATTCCCAAATGAACCTACGATCAGATTTGTGCATCCGGTATTCAGGGTATCCCAGATTTGAGTCGCCTCGCAGACATCCCCGATACCATCATTATCGTAGTCCTCTTGACCAGGGTTATAATTATTAGGGCAATTGTCATCAGGACATGTATTTGCAATATGACCTGGATTACCGTAGCCATCTCCATCAGAATCGGTGCATTCATCACAAAGGTCACCCAGTCCATCACCATCTGCATCAAGTTGATAGGGATTATAAACATTAACGCAATTGTCAATTGAATCAGCAATGCCGTCATCATCCATATCCGGGACATCGGGGGTAGAAACATAAGCATATAGCTTGTCACCGACAATAGAATCAACTCTAACGGTAACATCAGAAGAACCAAAGTATCCATCGCTTGAAGGATTGGTTGTAGGAGAAAATTCATTCTGATATTCTACTTCGCTGGTAAAAGTAGCGGCAAGTCTTGTTTCGTAGGGATACCACCACTTGGCGCTGTCAGACA
>CAYPUP010000018.1:0-8707 GCA_964413795.1 uncultured Ignavibacteriales bacterium | reverse complement strand
AAAGTAGCGGCAAGTCTTGTTTCGTAGGGATACCACCACTTGGCGCTGTCAGACAAATCCCCTTCCTGGTTAAAAAAACGGTTTCTGATCAAATGATACCCGGCATCTTCTACCGCAAGGGTATAATGATCATATTGAGGAGTACCGGAATTGATGCGCCAGAATGGGGCGCCAAGTGAGTCATGAACATGAGTTATTAATAAGCCACCTTGAATCTCTTCACCGCCAAATGATAATAATGGCCAGAAATAACAACTAAAGTCAGAATTTACCTTATCAAACATTGCTGTTGAATTCGGATTGCGATATTCAAGCAGGAAATATTCACCTTCTAATGTATTAATATTTATTTTATAGAGCGAACTATCCTTATGTGTTTCGATATCATATATAACCAGATTTTCGTGAGTTCCTTCCAGGACTACAGGATCTATCCAGCCGATTTGCATTTTGTTCCAGCCGCAAAGATGAGATGTGATTTCTGTCCCAAGTGAAAATATTCCATATCCGTAATAACCCATTAGACACCAGTCCATAAATGGATGATCATTGCCGTCATTTGGAGTGAAATAGGTGGTCGTGTCCAATTTGGCATCATAATCGTACATATCGGGCAATCCCAGATTATGGGTTGTTTCATGGCAGAAAACCCTGATTCTATTTAGGGTATCAAGACCTGAAAATTGGGTCGGATTTAACGGATTACGCAGGGGGCGTTCCTCAGGAGAGGTGTTCCAGGCGGAGACAAGAACACCATCAAAAGGACCGGCACCGTAGCCTGGACTATATCTAAGAGCATACGACCAGATATCATTGGGATCACCACTATCTTCTTCGCCGGTTCCTGAACGAATGAAGCATATAGCATCAACTTCACCGTCATTATTGCCGTCAAATTGCGAGAAATCAACATATGGGTCAATCTGCCAGAGTAGGGATTCAAAATCAAAACCGCTGTTATAAATTCCGGCATCAAACCAATCAATTACCTGGCCGATTACAGCAACCTGTCCATAAGAAACCTCTTCAAAATAATCAGCAATAGAGCCATTTGGATAATCTCCATGTGAAAAAAACATCGAATCAAAAGTCTCCTGCGGCCAGGTTCCCGGACGGTTTGACCACTCAACCAAAATACCTAAGAATTTCAATGTATCCCCATCAAAGCGGTATGAAGCTATTGCGGCAGTATCCTCGCCTGATAGCTGAGATTCCTGCATCCGGCCGAAATGCTTAACAATTTTACTGTCCGGCATATCATACAAAACGGCATGATTCAGGTCGACTGCTTTTATGGAAAATGTTGGAATTAGCATTATTGCCAAAAGAATTAAAGCACCAAAAGATTTCATTATTCTCCCCTTGCTTTACTCAATATCTATAAATTGAGGTAATGGTTAATTAACATATTCTTTGTTTTACCTACTATCGGGTTGGTATACTACGTATATCACACTGATACAAATATATACTTTAGTAGCGATTTTTACAAGATAATTATAGGGTAGTATTATTTCCCCTTATAATATGGAATATGAAAATTCAATTAATACCTAACTGTCAAAGTGATGGAAGGAAATATTATGTTTTGCTAATTCCTCCTGTAAAAGTTTTTCCAAAGATCCCTTTCCGTTATAAAAAATAAATACCGCCTTCATATTGTGCTCTTTATATGCTTTCTTTTTAAATGATACCCTGTCGGTGTAATAGGGCATATGGCCATAGCCGCAAATCTCAAGAAACAGATTAAACTTTGGCAGATAAAAATCAGGCCGGTATTGTTTCCCACCAAGCAGAATCAAAGGTTCGTATTGGAATGAAATCTTTTGCGAAAATAGAAAATCGGCGCATCTTTTTTCATATTTAGATCGTACCTGGATTCCTGAATCAGTATTTATTACCGGTTCGAATTTCTTTTTTCGAATAACTTTAACACCGGGACGGGGGGAGGGTCTTCCGGTTTTGGGCATTCTTTTTTTCTTAAACATTACAGAAGTAAACAAAATAATCGTTATGAAGCAATAACAGGGATGAGGATATCTTTAAAAAATCAACATGGAGGCGGAGCTGGTCCACCTCTGAAAAGGGCATTTACCATATATACTATATCGTTTACAAGAATATCGTTGTCAAGAGGTAAGGCGCAGTCTCCCTCTTCAAAACAATTAGGGGGCAGCCCCCCTTTGAATAAAAAGTTTACGGCAAAAACTATATCATTGACCAGTAAGGCTCCATCTTTGGGATTAGCAATATCACCTCTGAGAACACAGCAGCTTTGCTGACAGGAATCTCCGATGCCATCCTCGTTGCTGTCTTCCTGATTGGGATTGGAAGTCATAGGGCAATTGTCGCAAGGGTCAGCAATACCATCAAGGTCAGTATCTGAAAGAGCTGGATTGATACAACTGCCACTTGCAGTAACTATGTTTGACGGGGGGGAATAATGGCCAAGATTGTCATCGGTAATAACCATATAATCGTAGGCTTTGCTTAGGTTGATATTTGCATCAACATAAAATGTATCTGTTTCACCAAAATCTGCAAGGTCACCCGAAGCATTATCAACTCTGAACATTGATCCGTTGGACAGGGAATCACGGCGGTAAATGTGGTAAGTATTCGAACCGGAATCGGACCAGAATAATTTTACACCGACTCCTTTAAACGGAATGGCGTGAAAATTATAAACCGGAGCAGGCCGGGGGGAATTTACAAGGACTACATCCGCCCGATGAAAAGAACTGTCAGGAATGGTACTGGACAAATTAAATGACTCTGAATTATTCGTGTTAAAGAAAAAATAATCATATTGCTGAAAGGCTGATGCCGAGAGATAATTTTGAAAGTCATCATACCAGTAGCCTGTTTCAAAACCAGCACCAACAAAGTTATTTACTCTGATTTCCTCATCGGTATTGGCAATAAATCCGAAAAACATGATGTCCTGATCAGCCGGAACCGACATATCTGAATTTTTTACTGTACCAAAAATTGACCCTTGTGCCTGAATTTGCACTGATGAAATTAATATTACCAAACATGAGAGAACCAAACTTCTTAATTTCACAATAAAACTTCTCATAACTTTCAGATACCTCAATCGGCATGTAGTCCGTATGACACCCCCAATATACTAAATATCGGTACAATTAAAAGGGAAATTAAGGTGTCTGGATATTATACAAAAAAGACCTGTAGCAGGAGGTTTGTTTTTATGTTTTTTTGCGTTAGAAGTAATATTTCTTAAATTTTGACTAAAATCATGGTTGCATCGTCGTTTTGTTCAGTTGATCCTCTGAATTCGTTCAGTTTTGCTAAAATTTCCGAACATATATCATTAGCTGATTTACATTGATTTTTTCTTAGAATTTCGATTAACCTTACAATCCCGAATTCATCTTTAGTGCTGTTAGTGGCTTCAGTTAAGCCATCGGTATATAAAAAGAGATTGGATCCATTTGTGATATTTATTTTTTGGGATTTATAAACATTGGCATCTAAAATCCCAAGAACAATATCGGCCTCTTTCAAAATTGTTATTTCGCTGTTTTTGTCGATTACCATAGGCGGTAAATGGCCGGCATTAACAAATTCAAAGAGACCTGAAGATATATCAATAATCCCAAAAAGGGCAGATATAAATTGATTAGGTTTATTCAGATCACATATTACCTGATTAAGGCTGTTCGCCAGTTTTTCCGGAGAAAATGAATCTATGCTCTTTAACTGAGCTCTTTGAATAGCCATAACATTAGCCATAAGAAGTGCCGCCGGAACTCCTTTGCCGACAACATCCCCAATTGATACAAAAATCCGATTATCATCCAGTGTTACGACATCAAAAAAATCTCCGCCCACCTCACGCGCCGGGATATTTGTTCCACAGATAAATTTAATGTTTTCAAAATTTTCTTCGGTAGGTAAAAAACTCTGCTGGATAGATCTGGCAATCTGAAGCTCTTCTTTAAGGGCAATAAGTTTTTCTTCTTCGTTCCTGAGGCGAGCACCTTCAATTACCTGAGCGCATTGCGACCCCAATATCCCCAAAAACCTGCGATCCTTCTCAATAAAAGAAGTGCCGCCGTTTTTATTAAAAATAGCCAGTACACCAATTAAGCCCCTGTTAGTGAGTAGCGGGGCAGCTAATAGAGTTCTAATGCCAAGCGAATTCAGGTCGATATTTGGAAAAGGATTTTTTTCATCAGGTGAATTAATCATCAGGATTTTTTTGTATTTAATCATCCAACCGGTCAGGTTCATGTTGAAATGAATTGGTATTTCATCCGGGGAATCAGATGTCCGCCTGATAAAAGTCTGCAAATTCTGGTTCAAATCCTGCTCGGTATTTATTAAAAAAACCCCTCCCTGGCTGGCTTTGATATGCTTAAGGCTTTTATCAATTATGATTTCAGTAATCTCTTCGACCGCCATTGAGGCCCCGATAGCGCTGGCAATATCATTCAGACTCGATAGTTCGGAGATAGCCTCCTGCAGTTTTATTATTTCAGTCTTTGGATCCTGGTACATCGGATTTCCTTAAATTGTAAGCCAAAAACGAAATATAAGAAATTCTTTAAGTAATAAAACATAAATTTACATGGCATATTGGCTTTTTAATTTTTAAATTGTCAGGTATATCAGGAAGGAGTTCACGATGAGAATAATGATATTACTCTTTTGTTTATTTTTGTCTTATTCAGCAAACACAAAAAATATAACATTCGATGAGTTATACAGCATACCCAGATGTATCGATCCTCAAATATCACCCGACAGCAGACAGATTGCCTTTACATTAAAAACGACTGATGTTAAAAGTAATTCCTGCCAGTATCATATCTGGATGATGAATTCCGATGGAACCGATCAGAGGCAATATACCTTTAGTGAAAGTAATGAAAACCAGCCGCGATGGACTCTGGATGGGAAATATATCCTATTTATCTCTGATCGTTCCGGGAGTAATCAGGTTTGGAAAATTCCGGTCAATGGGGGAGAAGCTGTTCAGGTTACTGATATTGCCAGTGGCGTTTCTGAATTTAGAATAACACCTGATGGGACGGAAGTGATAATTGTGTCCAGAGTATTTCCTGAATGTATCAATGACAGTTGTCACACGGCTAAAAATGAGGAAATCAGCAATTCTCCCACAAAAGTTCGTTTATACGATAAACTACTCTACCGCCACTATAACAGCTGGGATAATGGAAAAATCTCTCGCCTTTTTTTCGCTGATCTGGCAACCGGGAAACATCATCCTGTTTTTATTAATGAACATTCGACCCCAACAGATATTCTCGGTGGTTATTGCGACTATGATATTTCCCCCGATGGCGCTGATATTTGTTTTGCGATGTCGGTTGATTCGATACCTGCCACCGGTGTCAACAATGATCTCTATCTCATCTCAGCAGAAGGGGGACAGCCTTATAAATTGACTGATAATCTCGGTTCGGATAACACTCCCCGATATTCCCCCGATGGGCGCTATTTGCTTTACCATTCTATGGCTCGGTTTGGGTATGAATCAGATCAGCAGGATTTAATTTTGATGAATAACGAAAAAGATAAATCAGAAAACCTGACAAGTGATTTTGATTTATCCGTCGGTTCATTTGTCTGGGATCCAAATTCTAAATATATCTATTTTACGGCAATCGAACATGGATTAAATAAAGTCTGGCTGCTGGATATTGCATCGAAAAAAATTAAATTAGTTTTGGATAATGCAGTATATTCTGATTTGAGTATTTCTCCTGATGGCAATTATCTGATACTGAATGTTTCCAACTCGGACAGCCCGTATGAGCTTTATAAATACGACCTGAGAAAAAACAATCTTAAGCGATTAACTAATTTTACAGATGAAATAATTCAGAATCTTACTATGAATAGAGGGGAAAGTTTCTGGTTTAAAGGGTCTTTTGGAGATTCGGTGCATGGTTTTATAACTCTTCCGCCCAACTTTGATTCGACAAATACATATCCAATGGTGCTTCTTATCCACGGCGGGCCGCAATGGTGCTGGCTGGGGGATTTTAATTATTACGGCTGGAATACGCAATTAGTCGCGGCGCAAAATTATGTTGTTGTTCAGATTGATCCCCATGGAAGTGTCGGCTACGGCCTGAAATTTAAAGAGTATGTTTCCGGTAATTGGGGGAAAGGGGATTATGAAGATCTGATAAAGGGAGTGGATTATGTGATTGAACAATATCCTTTTATTGATTCCACTCGCATAGCTGCTCTTGGCCGTTCTTATGGCGGCTTTATGACTAACTGGATTTGCGGGCATACTGACCGCTTCTCCTGCCTGGTAACGGTTGATGGAACCACCAACCATATTAGCGAATATGGTTCTACCGATGAGTTATGGTTTCCCGAATGGGAATACAAGGGTACTCCCTATGATAATTATGAGGAATATTACCGTAGCTCTCCAATTGCGTATGCCAATAATTTCAAAACACCAACGATGGTAATTCATGGCCAGTATGATTACCGGGTTGATCTGAGCGAGGGACTGCAAATGTTTACTGCTCTGCAAAAAATGGGGGTTCCATCGCAGCTATTGTATTACCCCGATGATGGTCACAATACTCATAAGATTGAGAATATAAGGTTTACCTATGAAGAGATCTTCAAATGGCTGGAGAAATGGCTGAAATAGTGTTTGTAAAAAAATCAATTCACTTTTTCCTGTTGAATTCTTATCATAAGAACTGAAATTGATTTTTCAACAGAGGGAGTTAAATTGGACCTTATTAAACAACTTGGTCCTCTTGCTTTTGCCAGCCGGCTTAAACGACTCGGTGAAAAGCTGCAGAAGGATGTCTCAAAGATTTATAAAGACCAGTCTATTGAATTTGAAGCCCGCTGGTTTCCGGTTTTGTATGCTTTAAAGGGTAAAAAATTTATATCGGTGACCGCTATGGCTAAAACACTTGGTTTGACCCACCCGGCTATAAATCAGGTTGCCGGTGTTATGACTCGGCGAGGTTTGTTAAACTCAACCAGGGATAAATATGATGACAGGCGCCGACTATTATGCCTTACCCATAAAGGAAGAGAGACTATAAAAATACTCGAACCAATCTGGGCAGAAATTGCATCGGCAACACGGGAAGTGATAGATATAACTGGGGGAGATTTTCTGGAAAATATTGCGTTAATTGAGAATCAATTGGAAAATGAAAGCATATACGAAAGAATTACAATTGGCTTAAAAAAAAGACAATTTGAAGCAATTGAAATTGATGAATATAAAACTCAGTATAAGAAATATTTTAAATCCCTGAATATCGAATGGCTTAATCACTATTTATCAGTAACAAAAGAGGATGAAGATACATTATCAAACCCCGGCAATATTATTAAAGAAGGTGGTATCATATTATTTGCCAAACTTAATGGTTCCGTTATCGGTACCGGAACTCTTATAAACCATGCTAATGGTACTTATGAAATAGCAAAAATGGCTGTTGATCCCAAAGAAAGAGGTAAGCAAGCGGGTAAAAAACTTGTACTGGCTTTAATTGATAAATGCAAAAAACTAAAAGCGAAAAAGTTATACTTGCTAACCAGTCCCAAATTAGAAACAGCAGTCAAGCTTTATCATCAAATTGGCTTTCGAGATAGAAAAATGCCCGATCAATTTCATAATTCCTGTCTCTGTTCGATTTACATGGAATATGACCTATAGTTAGATTTAAATGATATGAACTGCAAAAAATTTAATATATATACTCTGAACTTATTTTTATTCATTCTGCTGTTTGCAAATTCCCCGGCTGCTGCCCGCATGAAAGCTGATTTTGAAAATGACAAACACTTATTCTCAAATTTTAGTGCCGGGTCGCCGGTTCAGTGTCTTGCAGCTCATCGGGTAGGGCGAATAGAACTGGCGGTGGCAAATAATGGGACATTTGGAATTTATTATAATCAAGGAGAGGCAGTGGATTGGTTTACCGGTGAACCGATTAATCACTCCTGCCAATACCCCAAAGGGTCGGAAGTCTCATATTTATATGGTGGAGCTTTCTGGATCGGCGCCATTGTCGGTCGGGATACGCTGGTTTCTGTAGGGGCCGATGGCTGGCAGCAGGCTTATGAAATGTTTTCAGATCAAGCCCCTTTTGGGGAGATGAAATTCAGATCAATCAGCGATCCTGATAAACCTGCCTATATAGATGCCATTTCAGAAGAGGATTACGTTTCAGTATATACTGACACTTTTCAAAATGGAATCGAACCTGACTTTTTTGGACGCCGGCACATTCCTCTGAATATCGAGATTACCCAGTCATCCTATGCCTGGTCTTATTCCTATGCCGAAGATTTTGTTTTGTTCGATTATAAAATCAAAAATATCGGGCAGACCTCTCTGAACGAAGTTTACATGGGCATCTATGTTGACTGTATGATTTGTTTTAACTGCCTTAACGACAATAGCGGTTTTATCGATGACCATACCGGTTTTCTTCACACTTACCCCGGAGATTATGGCGGTTGTGAATATATCGATACCGTTAATATGGCCTGGATTGCCGATGATGACGGAGATTATGAAAGAATTCACACCGATGGCCTGAAGCATCCCTGTCCTCATGTTGCAGCGGCCCGCATAGTCAGAACCCCGTCCACCTCGCTGGATGTCAGCTACAACTGGTGGATCGGAAACGGCAATTCCAATCTTGATTTTGGCCCC
>CAYPUP010000017.1:0-13239 GCA_964413795.1 uncultured Ignavibacteriales bacterium | reverse complement strand
CTTTTTTCTTTTTGTCAGCAATTGATTTCATAGTATTGTTTTTATAATTCTTGTCATTATCCAGTTTGTTGTTATCACCAAAGGCGCTGGAAGAATTTCCGAAGTTGCAGCCCGTTTTACTCTGGATGCTATGCCGGGTAAACAGATGGCGATTGATGCCGATCTCAATGCCGGAATTATCACTGACAATGAAGCCAAAACACGCCGTTCCGATATTGCCCGTGAAGCTGATTTCTATGGAGCAATGGACGGAGCTTCCAAGTTTGTACGTGGTGATGCTATTGCCGGCATCCTTATAACTCTGACAAACATTATCGGTGGTTTTGTAATCGGAATCGTGATCAATGATATGAGCATTTCCGATTCGATGCGAACTTATTCATTACTTTCAATCGGTGATGGATTGGTAACACAAATTCCAGCTTTGCTGGTTTCAACCGCTTCTGGTATAATTGTAACCCGTGCGGCAGCAACCGCCAATATGGGATCTGATTTAAGCAACCAGCTTACAAAACAACCAAGAGCTATCATGGTTGCGGCTGTGGTCCTCATCCTGTTTGGCCTGCTGCCGGGAATGCCTACGTTTACATTCCTGACCATCGGTCTGGTTGCCGGTGGAATTGGTTATATGTCAAAAGAATTCCAGGCAAAAAAACTGCTCGACGATAAAAAAACCAGACAGAAGCAATCAGAGAAGAATCAGCGTGTTGAAGAACGAACCGAAGACCTCCTTAAAATAGATATTCTCGGCTTGGAAATTGGCTATGGTTTGATTCCGTTGGTCGATCCCAATCAAAAAGGGGATCTGCTGGAACGGATTTCATCGATACGCAAACAGATTGCCGGTGAGCTTGGTATAGTAGTGCCGCCGATTCGCATACGGGATAATGTCCAGTTGTCGCCCAATGAATATCAGATAAAAGTCAAAGGGATAAAAGTAGCAAAATTTAAAATACTAACTGACCATGTCCTGGCCATCAACCCAGGATATATAGAAGAACACCTCGACGGTTTCGAAACCAAAGATCCCGCGTTTGGTTTGAATGCTACCTGGATTCTTCCAACCTTAAGAGAAGTTGCCGAAGCCAAGGGATTTACGGTTGTTGAACCGGGAGCGGTAATTGCTACTCATTTGACCGAAATAATCCGTAGCTCGGCAAATGAATTAGTCACCCGTCAGGATGTTCAGCATCTTATCGATACTCTTAAAGAAGATTACCCGGCGCTGGTCAATTCCATTATACCTGAACAGGTCTCATTAGGGACGCTTCAAAAAGTATTACAAACACTTCTGCATGAAAGAGTGCCTGTCAGGGATCTGACTACGATTCTGGAAACTATCTCGGATTATATCGGCGCTACCAAAGAACCGGATGTCCTCGGTGAATATGTAAGAATGTCGCTCAAACGCCAGATTACCGAACTATATCGTGATCGTGACGGCAAAATCAATGTCTTTACCATAGATCCTTCGGTTGAGCAGGCGCTGGCTGAATCAGTGCAGAATACTAAACAGGGATTGATGCTGGCGGTTGATCCTTCGATGGCTGAAACCCTCCTGGAAAAAATGTCTGAATTGGTAAATGACGTTCAGATGGCTGGTCTGACTCCGGTATGCCTGTGCTCGCCTAATATTCGTCTGGCTCTGCACCGTCTTGTGGAAACAAAATTCCCGGGCATAGCGGTCCTTTCCTATAACGAGATTATCCCTGATGTCGAAGTTGTTTCGACCGGAATGGTGAGGTTATAAAATGATAATTAAGTCATTTAAAGCGAAAACTGCCTCGGAGGCGATGAAACAAATACACCGTGAAATGGGTGATGAAGCTATTGTTCTTAAAACCCATCAGATGCAAAACCAGGTTGAAATAACGGCCTGTATCGAGAATGCTACTGTTTCAAAAGCAGGTGATATCCTCAACAGCAAGCCAGAACCGAGTTTTGCCGATGCCTCTGTTTCAGAAATCAAAGTAGAAAAGAACAGACTCGAACAAGTTAAGTCAATCGAACAGGTTAAGCCTGCTGATGTAAATATTAAAACTAATAACTTTACAAATACTGAAGATAATGAATTAGCTCCTGAAATTAGAAGTACTTCCCTTGCAGAAATTAACGATAAGCTCAACAAACTTCTTAGTTTGAATCTGCATTGCGATGAAGATAGCACCTACTCAGAAATTTTAAAGCCATTTGTAGCTCAGATGCAGAGAGCGGATTTGCCTCATGATTTTATCTATCAGTTTTTCCTGCACAGATCCGAAAAGATGGCTGGTAAAAAAGATATCAAAAAATATGTTGTTGAAGAACTGGCCAATGTTTTTTCTGACTCCATTTCTCCTGAGATTAATATTCGTAAAGGCGAAGGAGTTCTATTTTATGGACTGGCTGGCTCCGGTAAATCATCGATGTTGGGCAAGCTGGCAGCCTCTCTCATTACTAAGAAAAAGAATAAAGTTAAATTAGCCAGTCTTGATGATCAGAAAATTGGCGCTTATGAAGAGCTGTCGGTTTATGCTGACCTTCTGCAGCTCGAAACGATTAACACCAAAGCGAAGGAAGAGGAAAATCAGAATGACTATATTACTCTGATAGATACCCCGGCTTTTCCTATTAATAATGAACTGCAAAATGACTTTTGTGATACGGTTAGTAGAATCAATCCCGAATATCGCATAGCTGTCATTTCAGCTCTTACTCGTACCGATGATGTGCTTGAGATTTCAGACCGATTATCAAAGCTTAATCCCACACATCTGGCTGTGACAATGCTTGACCTGACCAATCGTCTGGGTGGAATTATTGCCGCTACAAGAGCGCTTAATACAAAATTATTGTTCGTAACTGACGCTCCAGGGGGAGTCAAGCAGATCATGATTCCCAATCCCGATCATTTGGCTAAAACCATTATGGGTATGGAGGTCAGTTATGAATAGAATAAAAATTATCCCTTCCGTAAGGAATCGGGACTATCGCGATGGTTCCTCACCGGCCGTAGTCTCGATCCTTTCGGGTAAGGGGGGGGTAGGTAAATCGGTTATCGCTTACAATCTGGCCGAACGTCTCGGTGATGCCGGTAAAAAAATACTATTAGTCGATTATGATCTCAGTTGCGGCAATCTCCATATTCTGTCCAACCAGAACTATGATGCCGGGCTGGATGAATACACCTCTAATGATCTGAGCTTGAATGAGGCGACTCTCAAATTAACGCTAAAACTAAATCTTCTTTCAGCATCAAAACAGGGATTAAGAAACAGACTATATAACGCCGGCAATGCCGTGCAGTTGATTCAAAAGATTTGTAGGGATGCGGCTGGTTATGACCTGGTTATTATTGATCATAGTTCAGGGATTTCAGAATCATCTCTGGCGATAGCCCATGTTTCTGACTTAAGTATTATAGTTGTGGTGCCGGAGCTTACTTCGATATCCGACGGCTATGGACTATTTAAACATTTGATAAGAATAAATGATCAGGCTTTGTGCAGTCTTTTGATCAATCGTATCGATCAGAACGACGAAGCGGAAATTATCTATCGTAAATTGAGTGCAGTGACGGAAAAATTTCTGCACCACTCACTCGACCCCATCGGCTGGATATCCGAGAATCCTATCGTTCGCAAAGCGGTCGCATCGCAGATGTCAATCGCTGACACCGATAAGAACTCGAAGACAGTACAGGAATTCAATAAAATTGCCAACAGCATTTTAAACCTTCTCTACCAGAGGGATAATGAAGTGCAAGCGGCTTATAAAAATGAAATAAATGTTAAGCCGGCTATGGCCGATATAAGGGAATAACATGAATATGGTTAAAACAACCAAAATCGAACCGAAGAAAAGTGGTGAAAACACTACGGAGGCTAAAACACAGGTTTTACCCCGAGCCATTCGTCCCAATAAATGGCAGGTTACAAGCAAAGAATGGAAGCTCTATAACAAGAGTAAATCTCCTGAGCTGAGACAACAACTGCTTAACAAATACATTCCTTTGGTGCGGAATGTAGCCTCTCGTATGGCGATGGGTTTTCCCCGATCAGTTGAATTATCAGATCTGGTAAATACAGGTATGATCGGGTTGATCGAAGCCTTCAGGAATTTTGATCCTGCTCGCAAAGTGAAATTTGAGACCTATGCTGTGCCGCGTATTCGGGGAGCCATATTGGATGAATTAAGAGCTCTTGACTGGGTGCCAAGATCGACCAGAGCCAAGTCGCGCGAAATAGATCGCGCTTTAACCGCTCTGGAAAATGATCTGGGTCGCTCGCCTAAAAAGAATGAATTGGCCAAATATATGAAAATTTCCGAAAAGGAATTAAACCTGGCTCTGGATGATGTCTCCGGAACACAAATTCTCTCATTGGACGAAATTATCTTTCGGGAAGACGACAACCGTCAGGTACCGCGGATTGAAACAATTATAGATAAATCAACTCACAGTATTCTGGGTGAAATTGAAAAAGGTGAGTTAAGAAGTTTCCTTGTGGTCGCTATGGATAAGCTGACCGAACAGGAAAGATTGGTAATTGCCCTTTACTACTACGAAGAATTGACACTCAAAGAGATCGGGGCGGTAATGCATATCTCGGAATCACGGGTTTCTCAGATACATACCAGAGCGGTGGTAAAACTGCGCAGTATGGTGCGTGAGAAATTTGCTCTGACGGGTTGATATGCCGATAACAGGGAGTGTGGACTATGAACCAGACTATCGAATCAGTGGATAATCTGCCCAAAGTAACGGTGAATAATAAAGTACATCAGGCGGATAAATCCAAAGAAGAGAAGGACCAGAAGACATTCGACGATGAGTTGAAAGAGAAAATGAAAAAGAAGAATAAATCTGAGGCAGAGGACACACTCATAATTGAACAGACAAGAGTCTCGGAACAAGACAAAAACGAAGAAAAGAAGAATGATGAAAAATCGGAAGATCGACAGGCAGAATCAGCGGAAGAGAAAAACGGGGATGATAATTCAGACTCTGAACCGCCTCATATCGATCTGAAGATATAAACAGACAGGAATTGTGAAAATGGATATTTCGCAGGAAATGCTGATTGATTTGGCCCTGAACGTATTGAGTTTTCTGGTAGCTGGGATGCTATCAGTAGTGATTTATTCGATGTTTCAAAAAGGCCGGAAAAAAGATAAAAAAGCATCAATGAACGAAACATTTGAAAAAATAACTTTACCGAGGCGCGAAGGGGAGATATTTGATGATAGGTCTCCGGCTGAATTTATTCAGTTCAAAGGTATTGATAACAAAAATACAAGAAATATAAATAGCCGCGGCAGGGTCGCCAGATTTAATAATCGGGATAAGGTTCTGCAGTCTGCTCTGGAAATGATTAAGCAGGGTGTTTCTGAATCGGATATTAAAGCGGCTCTTCCGATATCCAGTGCTGAGCTGGCTGTCCTTGGTCTTAACAAAGAGAATTACAGGAGATAAACATGAGTACCGATAGTCCCTTTTTCCAATCCAAGGTAGAATGCCCCATATGTAAAACTATCAATGAATTTGAGACAGTGAGAGTTGGCGCCTATGTGGAAAATGGCCGTGATACGGACTTCTGTCCGGAGAGCATAGAGTGGCGTTTCCCGAAGTATCAATCATATAACCCCTTGGTGTTTTTTGTGGCGACCTGCAGCAATTGTTTTTACTCCCGTGAATATACCAATAAATTCAAGGAATGGAAGGGTGATAACAGTTTCCGAACCTACAAATTGAAAGCTACCAAAGACAAACATCTTGATCAATTAGCTACGGCTGGATCAGTAATCAAACGAATGGGTGATGCCATTAATTTATCCTCATATCCCAATGAAACCGCTATCCTGAAACTGCATCTGGCTATATTCGATGAAAAACTATTCGATCATTTCAGCAACCTTGATATCGGGCGCTTCTATCTTCGGATCGGTTGGGTTTTTCGCAGTATGATTCAAAATTGTTCTCAGCCCGTTAATGGACTTTACAGCATGTTAGCTGATTTGGATGCTAAGTACAGCATGTTGAAGGGAGCGGTTGAGCAATCGGTGGGTTCTATATTGTCGTTTGATGAATATATTCTTGCAAATTTCAATTCCATGGATAGTTCTGATGAGATTAATTCCAGGCTGATGCCCTTTAAGGAGAAGCTTACTGAAGTATGCAGCCGCATTTCAGATAAACTCAACTCTGCTCAAAATAATTTTGTAGATTTGGATAAACTGCTTCAGGAATGCCACAATGCTTCAATTGACGATCAGCATCCGGGGCAGGCATCACAATTTTTAAATTACCCATCCTTTAAACATTTCCTGTCTGAACTAAAAAATGACTGGGATGGAATCGTTGTCAATGAATATGAAGCCCTGGTAAATGCCCGCAACTATTATAGAGCCGCTTTTAATGATGGCCGTTCCATTTCGCCCGGTAATCAGCAGATTCAGGCTACTTATTTAATAGCCGAGCTTTCCCATCGGGTTGGAGACCATGAAACAGCTAAAGAGTATTTCAATAGTACTATTAAGACCGGACAGGAATATATTTATCGTAACCGCTCGGATAAAACCAAAACAGCCCTGGCGAAGAAAATACTTGAACTGGCCATCGAACAGGGAAAATCAAATATGAATGCTCTGAAGACAAATTAGGAATTGATTGTGGAAACAAAAGAAAAAACAATACTCAGCGATGAAGCATTTTTGGATGGTATTGATCTTAACAGGTTTGATTTTACAACTCTGGTTGGTGGTAAAATCAAATTGTACTCCAATCAATTTCCTGGCAAAGCATTAAACAGCCGGATAACTGTTGCTGGAGTAGAGGCCATAACTATAGACCGAAGCGGTACTGATGGCTTGATTGACAATCTGGTGAACAACCAGAAAGTTATCGTACAGGTGGAATATAAAGGTGAAAAGATAGCTATCAGCGGGATCCTTAACCGGGTTAGCGGGGGAGTCTGCAAAGTACAAATTAAAAACAAAGTGGTTCCTCTCTTAAGAAGAAAATACCCGCGCTTTGAAGTAACTAAATCGGTCAGGTTATCAGCTTTGCCGGTACAGTCTTTCACCAAAACCAGACTGGCGAAACTCAGGTGGATGGAAACAACTTCAATGAATTTATCAGGCGGGGGTGCTCTTCTAGATATGTCATCGTTTCTGGAAAATCCAACTTATCTTTTTATAAATCTGGATTTTGAAGAAGTGGGATTTCCTAAGCTCATCATGGGCCAGGTAAAGCATTGCCATCAGAATAACCCGGGCCATTATCATGTTGGGGTTGAATTTATTCCCCAGGAGCAACGGCGGAACCATTTTTCCCAATCAGTCGAAAAACAACTGCCCGGGCAGGTCTTTCAGTATGACAACATTCAAAGATCATTACTGACAAAAAAAATACAAGCATGGAAGCAAGAACATTAAAATAAATGAGGCTCTAAAATGAAAAACAGTTCGAAAACAAAATTTATATCGGATGTAAGTATCACCGAAAAGAATTTGAAGGCACGAAAGCCATTCACAATCAGCAGTGATAATCAGCGCCGTTTTGTTCGTCTGGAAATATCAACCCCGATGTCACTCAGAAAAATAAAGGATATCTTTGGAAATTTCTGGCCGACCGAGGAAGAACATACTATTGCCGGGGATATTTTGAATATTTCCGCCGGAGGTGTTCTGGTTGATCTCAATCAACCCCTGAATGAACAGGATATTGTTTCAATGAGATTTTCCTTACAGGAGGTAAAATCATTGGATAATGTTCTCGGCCTGGTTAAAAGAGTCGAACAGGATGATGATTGTTTTATGACAGGTATTGAGTTTGTAACGCATCAGCAGCTTGAAGACCGGCTCTCGTCAGCTGAATTGAAGCTCCTCGATAATAATTATGATGATTTTTCTCATCGGGTTACCGATGTCTTAAACCATTATATCTATGAATCCGCTGAGGGACAGCATGTCTGAGATAAATTTTAGAAAATGTTTGTTGGCGGTATTATTATTATTGTTATTCTCTGTTTCGGGAATGGCTCAGAATTCGACCCGGATTGTAATGCTCCATGTCGAAGAAAAACCGATCTCTTTGGGAGAATCACAAATAGAGCAGACACTGATTAGAGTACTTAGCCGGAATGTAAATCTGAGAGTATTTTCTACGAAGAACAATAAAGGCTTACTCCCGCCCCTGCCTGCAGATTTTAGTAATCCTGACAGCCTGGCTGATTGGTGTGCTGAAAGCGGCTGCCGTTATCTTCTCTCAATTAGAATTTATGATGAGAGGATTGTCAGAAAAAAGGGCTTTCATTTCCCGCTGCTGTTTCACAAATACCAATCGGAAGGAATAATCGAAGCTGAGGTGAGATTGTTTGATGCCTCGCGCAACCGCTTTATAATTGCGGAATCAGTGGAAACAAAAGAGAAGGGTCCAAGGATTTTTCAAGCTACCATGGATGATGACATCAATGATCCCGATCTGCATTTGACCACGCCTGAAAAAATCAGATTTATTTCAAGCCTGGAAAATAAATTCTGCCGTGAAGTCTATGAAAAACTGGAAAAATCTATACCGACCAGAAACGGATATTCGAGATAAAAAAATTGGTGAGTATATAATATGACTACTCTTATAAAAGAGCTTGAAACCAAACAATCAGAAGAGATGCGGATCCTGACCGAAGTGGCAGCAGCCTTGTCATCTTCTGCTGAACTGCAGCAAATTTTAAATGTTATTCTAACCGGAGCTACGGCATCCCAGGGGTTGGGCTTTAACCGAGCCTTTTTATTTTTATTTAATGAAAATGCAAACCAGCTTGAAGGGCACATGGCAGTCGGACCGAATTCACCGGAAGAAGCCGGTCATATCTGGGGGAGCTTGGATTCCAACCGGGTTTCTTTGAGCCAGTTACTCGATTTTGAGACAGAGTCTGCAAATTTAAGTTCGGATCGGATTACTGGTCGTATCAGTGGAATGAATTTTAACCTCCTGCAGGATTCACTTATAAGCCAGGTTTGTCAAAAAGGGCATTGGGTGAATCTTGAAAGTGATCACAACATTCAGCTTGATGATAGAACAAAAGAATTTTTAAGAGCTTTGGGAACAGATGATGCCGCATTGGTACCTCTTGTCAGCAAAGGGAAATTACAAGGATTGTTAGCGGCTGACAATAACATAACCAAAGCAAAAATTTCAGATGATTCGGTCGGATTATTGCAGGTCTTGGCAAATCAGGCAGCCTTGGCAATTCAAAGATCAAAATTGCTTGAGAGAGAACGGCGCCGAATTAAGGAACTGAAAAATATAAATGAGAAACTTGCCCAGTCACAGGATCAAATCGTAAAATTTGAAAAGATGTCGGTGATGGGTGAAATGACCGCTGCTATTGCTTACCAATTGCGCAATCCGCTTGACATTATCGATGGATTTGTAAATATCCTCCTTCAACTACAGAACGGCAATGAATATTATGAGTATCTGAATATTATTTCACAGGAAGTCAAGCGAACGGAGTCGGTCCTCAATCAAGTTCTGGATTTTTCGCGTGCGTCCCAGAATGATATTGAATCAATGGATTTTTCTTCGCTTGCTGAACGTTATTATGAAAAGCATATCAACAGTGTTAACAAGTCAAAAGTAGATTTAGATCTCTCACTGACACAGGAAAAACTTCTTGTAAAAATAAATCGTGAACAGGTCTATCTGGCCCTGGAGCAGCTGCTCGGTTTAATAATCGATGATATTCTTCCCTCTGGATCAATTACTCTTCGCACCGAACAGGATAAATCAAACGCTCGGCTGTCGATACTGATGCGCTGTCCTCAGGAGCACAAAGAAAGATTAAACCGTTCCTTAAAGCAAATATTTTCTGAGCAGTCTACTCCACAGTATCTGTCACTCTTGGTAGCCAGAGAAACATTCAAATTTCATGGCGGCAAATTGGGTGCAGCAACCGGGGCTGACAACATTCCCTGTCTCGTGGCTGATCTCCCATTATTAGAAAAAAACAGTCATCTCAAACTGGTCCTTAAAAGAGAGAATGAATGAAATCAGATTTACAAAATGAATCTCCTCAGAACCTGGTTGATCAGGTAGATGCCTTGAATGAGGAAGTCAGGGTTTTGGCTTTGAATCTTGCCATATATCTTGCCAAAGCTAAAAATAAATCGGCTGAACTGGATCGGTTGGAGCCGGATTTTATTCGTCTTGTCAATGGCACGGTAAAAGTGGTAAAGGAATTGACCGTTGTTATCAATGCTGCCCGCAATACTGAGGATTTTAAATACTCTGATAACATGAACAGCCATCAAGGCAATGATTTGATTGAAAATAAACTTCACAATATTCTCGATCAATGTACAAGAATTCTGACAGCTCTCTCGGTAAGTAAAAAACCGGATGTTAACCTCCTGTAATTCATAGCATTAAAGGGATATTTTTATCTCCCTCCGGCCTTACTTAAAGTGAAGTATTTCCCCTTAAATGTCGATAGTGATATAGAAAGTACAAAACGGTAATTTTATATAAATTGCTGTACTAAACAATATCCAAAACTTGCAATTTCAGGGAAAAGGCCTGTTTTGCGAGAAAATAGGTGTTTATGGGTTTGCTCGATTTTTCAAAAATTAATGAAATGGCTGAAAAAAATGGGGGGCCGTTTAATATTCTGGTTATTGACGATGAAAAAAGGATCAGAGATATATACAAAGAGTTCTGTGATTTGACGGAAGCTCTTAACGTGGAATTGGCTCATTCCGGAGAAGATGCTATTAATAAAATTAATAATACTATCTTTGATCTGGTAACATTGGACCTCATTATGCCGGAGATGTCTGGACTGGATGTTCTCAACTCCATCAAACAAGCTTCACCTCAACTACCGGTTATGGTAATTACAGGTAATGCAACCAATCGGCTGGTCAATGAAGCCGGCGTAATGGGGGCGTGTAAGGTTCTATATAAACCGGTGATGCTTGAAGATTTTCTTGAAGAAATTACTTCAGCCTTAGGCAAAAGAATGGCAACGCGGACAATTTAAGAATAGGAAGTTATAAAAGAGAGTATGAAAAACGATATATCCGTACTGATTGTCGATGATGAAGAAATGATGCGGAATCTTTTGGAAAAGATTCTTTCGCGTGAAGGTTATAAAATAAGAACGGCAGAAGATGGCTTGGCCGCTCTTGAAATGCAAAGAGAAGAGCCGTCCGATATTATTATCTCGGATATGAAAATGCCGCGAATGAACGGGTTCGAACTTCTTAAAGAGATTAAGAAGGATTTTCCGAAAACAGGCACCATTATCATGACTGCTTACGGGGATACCTACACAGTAAAAGATGCCTTGCTTCTTGGAGCGGACGAATATCTTACCAAACCGTTCAAAAGTTATGAATTGTCCATGATTGTCGAAAGAGCTTACTGGCGTATCCTTTCAACTGAGAATCAAAAAGAATATGAAGCAAATTAGGGTTTATGGATTCTGTTGCTGTAACAGATAATAAAAAAACCTGCTCACAGGTTAAAGTTGTTGTCACCAAAGATAAAATGGCAGCAATGATGGTTATTTGCAAACCTGAAAAAGGACAAACTCCGCCTGAAATTGATTATATAAAATCTGCAATTGCAAACGCAGGGGTTGTCAACGGGATCAACTGGGAGATAGTGGAAAATGCATTATCGAGCAGGAAGTGGGATACACCCGTAAAAATAGCAGTCGGGGAGAAGTCGACCAAAGGGGAAGATGCTGATTTTACTTACACCTTTGATACCGAAAGAAATTTTACCCCGAAAGAGGACAAAGAAGGCCGTATTGATTATCGCTCGCTTGAATTTATCCGTAATATCGAAAAAGGGAAAGTACTGGTAACGAAGACTCCTCCGACTGATGGAATTGACGGCATCAATGTATTAGGAGAAAAAATTACAGCTCCTCGAGGGCGGGATTTCCCCTTCCTCAATGGTGTAAATACTGCAGTCTCAGAGAATGGATTGTCGTTGGTGGCTTCGACTGGCGGATCGATAGTCTTTACCAGGGGAAATATTTCAGTTAATGAAATTACCACTATCAGTGGTGATGTTGATATGAGTGTTGGAAATATTGACTGTTCCGGAACAGTCAAAATCAGCGGTAATGTCAAAGCCGGATTCAAACTCAATATCGGCGGAAATCTGGAAATAGGGGGGAACATTGAGGATTGCGATATAAATTGCGATGGTAATATTCTTATTAAGGGAGGCGGATTCGGAAGCGGGCAGGGAAAAATTAAAGCTAATGGGGATGTTATAATTAAGTATGCTGAGGGATTGAATATTACTTCTGAGAATGGGGATGTAATGTCAGTGGGAGAGTTGCTCAATTGCAAAGTGAGAGCAAAAGAAAATGTTGTAGTTAAGAGCCAAAATGGAAAAATTATTGGCGGTACTATTATTGCCGGTCGTGAAATAAGTGCTTCGATTATTGGTTGTGATACCGGAACAAAAACAAGGTTGTATGTCGGTTGTGATGATGAAATGTTGAATAACTACAAGCATACCAACGAAGAGATTGAACGTATCGAAGGGGATATCATTCGGGTTAAAAAAGCTCTTTATGAACTATACCGGCTTAAGGGGGATGGGTTATTAGATGCTGAAAAAGAAAATATCCTGATAAAACTGAAAGAATTTCTGGAAGATGCTCCAAATGCCAACAATACCCTTAACAGGACAAAAACAGAGATTGAAACCCGGATGAAAGATCTTGAGGATGCCTGTATAATTGTAAACACTACCCTTTATCCCGGAGTTGAGGTTCATATCGGGTTAGTTTATCGTGAGATATTAAGTACTTATGAGGGCTGCAGGCTAAGCATCGGAGCCGGGAAAGTGGCTTTATCTGCTTTAAAAGATATTCCCCGGGAAAATCATCCGGCGTAAAATAGTTCTTGAATATCAAAAATTTATCCAATATATTCAATCGTTAAAACTTAATAGAACCGGAGAGATGGCTGAGAGGCTGAAGGCGGCGGATTGCTAATCCGTTGTAGGGGTATTCCTCTACCCAGGGTTCGAATCCCTGTCTCTCCGCTTTTATAAGCTTGTCCATTTTATCGGAGTTCTTATATTTAGGGATAAATGAAGATAAAATTTGTGACGATGAGTTTGGTAGGGCAGAACCATTATCCATATATCGGTTCTGCCTTTTACATTGAATTAAATATTAATATTTATTATCATTTATTATGTCAAAATTGTTAAGGTATTATTCTGAGGGT
>CAYPUP010000016.1:0-13308 GCA_964413795.1 uncultured Ignavibacteriales bacterium | reverse complement strand
ATAAAAATCCAAAAATTCCCTCGGTATAAGATGGCGTTTCTATACTTCCAATTGTATTCATAAAACTCAAAAATCTACATTTAACTCATCTTTAATACTTCTTTATTAATTTCAAAATGCTTATCATGATTTTCAACAAATTATTTTAGGTTGGATATCGTGGATTGGATTACTGTTATTGTTATTGCGATCGGATTGGGGATGGATGCTTTTGCGGTTGCTCTTGTTTGCGGCGCCAGACGAACTTGCATTCAGGCTCGGCCGCTGTTCAGATTATCATTCCACTTCGGGCTGTTTCAGTTTTTGATGCCGGTAATTGGCTGGTATCTCGGAACAACGGTTGATCAGTATTTTTCAAAATACGGCTATTTAATTACTTTCGGATTGCTGACCTATATCGGCATAAAAATGTTGCTGGAATCTCTTTCTCCCAATAGTAGTAAAATTGAACTAAAGGATCCCACCAAAGGGATGATGATGGTAATGCTCTCTATCGCAACCAGCATTGATGCTTTTGCGGTTGGATTGAGCCTGGCTTTCTTAGGAACAACGATCTGGATGCCGAGCATCATAATCGGAATAGTGGCATTAATTATGACAGCAATCGGAATGATTTTCGGTAAAGCGCTGGGTAATCGATTCGGTAAAAAAATGGAGCTTTTTGGCGGGATAATTCTTATTGGAATAGGGATTAAAATCTTACTTGAACATTTCTTATCTTAAAAATAAAATTAATGTATCCGGATCTTATTTTTTTATCTGACCTTTGCGTACTTTGGACCAGTAATACCAATTCTTCTTCTCTTCAGGTAAATCAGGATTACGAGCCTGTTCGATAGCTGCTCGAAAAACATCCTCACAACAGGGGTCAAGCTTTTGTCCTTTGAGCTGCTGCAAACGCTGGAAAAGGTTGTGGTGATCTGCGGTTATCAATTGTTCGACTTCAGTGATTCCGAGATCACCAAAATCAGCCAATGTGGCCGGTCCGACAGAGACCAAATCTATGAGTTTTCGTTTTTCAGTCATAGTAATAAGTTACAAAATTATGAAAAAAAGAAAATCATTTATTTTAATTACTTTTACTGAACACAGAGTTTCATAAGACTCCTTTTTATGAAACTTGATTTGTCGAGTATTTAAAGGCTAAATTAAATGTCAATTTCGATTTGCAAGTGTATAATATAGAATAATGGACAATAAAAATAGATTATGAAGTTATTTACTTAGAGTAATAAATAAAACCGAAAAATCGTTTGAATGCCCATTATGCAATATTTCGAAGCCATTGCGTGAAGGACGGCTCAAGCAGTTTGTCCTTGGTCCGATTGTGGAATTAATAAGAAAGAAGCATCCCGACTGGGGTCTCGGGCATATTATATGCCAAACCTGCCTTAGAGACTACCTGGGGATGCCATCAACAAGGGAATCGTGGGGGTGGTCGCAATAGTGAAAATCGTGGAGGAAATCGCAACCGAAACAGATAATATATAATTTTTACATTTTCAACAGTCCTGTTGCATATATTGAATAGTTTTGTATTATTGTCCTGATGAGTTTGATAATATAACTGGTTGTATATGGCAGAGAATAACAAGGAATTAAAATTTTTCAAAGTTGTCCTGAGCAGTATTGCTGATGGGGTCTTTACTGTTGACAGCAACAGGATTGTTACCAGTTTTAATCCAGCAGCTGAAAGAATCACCGGAATCCCCGCTTCCAAAGCGATTGGAAGGCACTGCTCCGATGTCTTCCATTCCGATATCTGTGAGCACTGTCTCCTTAATGAAACTCTTAAAACCGGCGTGGAAGCAATTGACCGGCCGGTCAGCATTATTAACAGCAAAGGGGAACGCATTCCCATAAGTATCTCAACGGCAGTGTTAAAAAATGACAATGGGGAAGTCTTGGGGGCTGTTGAAACTTTCCGCGACCTCTCGGCAATTGAACACCTTCGAAAAGAACTTAATAAAAAATATTCTATTGAAGATATTATTTCCAAAAGCCCCGAAATACATAAGCTCTTTGCCATCCTGCCTGACATTGCTGAAAGTGAAAGTACGGTATTAATACAAGGCCCATCAGGATCGGGCAAAGAACTTTTTGCTCATGCTATCCATAACCTCAGTCCCAGAAAAAACGAACAGCATGTTATAATAAACTGCGGTACTCTCCCTCAGCAACTATTTGAATCGGAGCTTTTTGGATACACAAAAGGAGCTTTCACCGATGCCAAGCAGGATAAAGCGGGGAAATTGAGCAAAGCCGAAGGGGGTACGGTTTTTTTCGATGAGATAGGTGATCTCCCCCTATCCACTCAGGTAAAATTACTCCGCTTATTACAGCAGCGGGAATATGAGCCGGTCGGAAGCACTTCCCCAATAAAAACTGATATAAGAATTCTTGCCGCTACCAACCGGGATCTTAAAGAGTTGGTGGCACAGGGGAAATTCCGTGATGATCTATATTTCAGATTGGCGGTAGTAAAATTTACCCTCCCTTCTTTGAAAGAACGCAGTGAAGACATTCCCTATTTGGTGGATCATTTTATCAAAAAGCTCAACGCCCGTAAAGGGAAAAAGATTATCAGCGTCAGTCCTGATGTGATGGGTATTCTATTAAGGCATGATTATCCAGGCAACATCCGTGAGCTCGAGAATATTATTGAATATGGTTTTGTAGTTTGTCATGGAAGTATAATTCAGGTCGAACATCTGCCAGTAGAACTTACTGATAATAACGATTTTAAACGCCCTATTTTCATTGACGCCACCACTGAAGCTCTCAGTGAGAAAAATCAAATCATTTCAATTTTAAAGAAAAACAATGGTAATATTACAAAAACATCTCTTGAATTAGGTATCCACCGGACAACTTTGTGGCGTAAAATTCAAAAATACGATATTGATCTTAAATCCTTATAATTCCCATATTTCATGTTGCATGCAACATAGCAACGTTGCATTACGCTCTCTCGTGTTGCATTTAACGCAACATCCATATCCTTTACACTTTTAAGTCGTTATTTAACAACACAATAAAGCCGGCTCCGTCGGTGGCATGGAATTTGCAATGTCTCAAATGTATGAATAAAAAGGTTGCAATACCTCGCATGATGGACAGTATTTCACCCTGTTTTGAAGCCTCAAGCTGCTTTGATATTATTGTTATTACCAATAGTAAAGTCGAATCCACGCAACAAGTTACATCAACTGATTCGGAAGGGCATAAAAAGATACACCTGCTTCAGTTGCATCGGGTTGATGTTCTGATTTGCAACGGCATTAAGGATCTGTATCAAAATATGTTGACCGCATCAGGTATAGAAGTTATTAAAAACATTAGTGATAAGATTGACAATGTAGTCAAGCACTACCTTTCCGGGGAACTTATAGCGGAACCCATCTCAAACGATGATTTATGCGGCATTGGCAGAATTTCTCATAGTGATTTAGTTAGCTGGGCAACCAAAGTTTTTATGGAAAATGGTTATACCGTTATTACTACACCCGCCAATAACGATCAGATGATTGATTTAATTGCAGAAATACAATGCCCGGTCTGTAAGAAACAGGTTCGGATAGCAGTTTGCTGCGGATCGCATACCTATCGACCCTCACAGGAGATAACCGAATTCCATCACGCCACCTCTACCGGATATAATGCCCTGGTATATGTCTGTCCGGGGAATCCGGCGATCGAAGAATGCTGCAGCCAGTACGGCATTGAACTGCTTGATCCTAATTCAGAAAGAAAAATAAAATATAAATACAATGATAAACTGCCTCTTTTGAAAGGTCCGGTTCGGGACCATGAGAAAGCATCATATTCAGAATAAAATAATTTGCTATAAATGGAGCATCGATGAGAACAAGCAAAATAACCGAAGAAGAGCGTCAAAAAGCGTTTACTTCAATGCGAAAACCGGAGGTCAACAAGAAGCAAAATCTTGAAGTGTTGTATCACATAGAAGATTTTGACATCAACGATCGCCCCCGCCGTTTTCTGGAAGCTTTTGCCGCTATTTTAAAACATTCAAACTATCGCATGGCTTTGGATCATTTTATCCGCTTGAGCGCCAAATGTTCCCGCTGTGCCACAACCTGTCAGGTTTATCAGGCAACCGGGGATTTAAAAGATATTCCCTGTTATCGTTCAGAATTATTACTGAGCGTCTATCGTCGTCATTTTACCCTTGGGGGGATGTTAAGAGGAAAAATTGCCGGGACAGGTCATTTGACCGATGAAAAAATACAGGAGATGGCGCAAAGCTTTTACAACTGCACCGCCTGCCGAAGATGTGTCAACGAATGCCCATCGGGTATAGATCATGGTCTGATTACACACCTCGGACGCTATATTCTAAGTGAAATCGGAATTACCCCAAGAGCCCTGGTGGTAAGCACCAGAGAGCAGCTCGAAGGGACTTCGGGAAATACTTCGGCAGTTCCGGTTCCAGCCCTGCTTGATACGCTTGAATTCCTTTCCGAGGATATGCTTGAAGAAAAAGGGGTGGATATCAAGTTCCCTATCGATATTGAAAATTCCGACTATGTCTTTTTCCCAGCTGTGAGTGACTTTCTTATGGAAGCGGAAACGCTGATGGGGATTGCTGCGGTGTTCACAGCCACCGGTGATAAATGGACTACCGGAACCGGATATTTTGACGGCATCAATTACGGATTGTTTTATAGTGATCGCATTCTGGAAAGAGTTGTCAAAAAAATTGATGCTGAAACAAAAAGGTTAAACGGTAAAAATGTATTAATAGGTGAATGCGGCCACGCCTCCCGTTCAGCTAAAATGTTTCTGCCGGCTTATTGTGGTGGCGACAAAGCCTTCCCGGTAATAAACATTATGGAATATACCTATAAAGTCTGGAAAGAGGGCCGTCTCAAACTCGATCCTAATATTGTCACCGAAAAAGTAGCCTACCATGACCCATGCAATATCGCCCGCACAAAGTGGATCGTAAACCAGCCCCGTGAGATATTAAAAGCTTTCTGTAAAAATTATGTGGAGATGACTCCTTCAGGAGAAGATAATATCTGTTGTGGCGGCGGCGGCGGGACTGTCTCTCTTGATGAAATCAGATCCTACCGAACAACAGTCGGAGGAAAATTAAAAGCGGATCAAATCAGGAAATCAGGCTGTAAAATACTGGTTGCCCAATGCGCCAATTGCAAAAAACAGCTTAAGGAACTGGTTGAAGATCAAAAAATTGATTGCCAGGTTGTCGGCTTGCATGACCTGATCTATAAGGCTATCATCTTTGATGAATCCCTTAAAGTGAAGCTGGATGCAATTGAAAATGCCAGTCAGGAGGAGAAGTAAAATATGGAAGCGTTACTTGAATTTGCCCGCGGACCGTTATTCCGACTCAGTCTTGCAATAATGATTCTGGGGTTAATACGAATTCTTGCTCTTGATTTGTATGGCGCCTGGGAAGCATACCGCAAAGCCGGCGATAAGACTCTTCCATGGAAACTTATTATAGTCCGCACATTGCATTGGTTTTTCCCGGTCAAACGCGTACTCCATTCCCGTCCGGTCTATAGTATAATTTCGATCCTCTTTCATGTTGGATTACTGCTGGTCCCGATATTTCTCTTTGCTCATATTCAGCTTTGGAAAAGTGCCATTGGCTTTGGATGGTGGGCAATTCCAAAAGGATTAGCCGACATATTAACCATCACAACCATCATCTGCGGTATCCTTCTTTTTATTGGTCGTGTTTCAAGCACAGCATCGAATTTCATCAGCCGCAAACAGGATTACTGGTGGCCGTTATTGTTACTTTTACCATTCATCACCGGATTTCTTTGTATGAATAGCAGCTTAGCTGCTTCAACTTATCAATTTCTAATTCTCATTCATATTCTTGCCGCTGAACTGATCTTTATTCTTCTACCCTTCACAAAAATTGCCCACTGCATCCTGATGCCTCTATCGCAATTCATTGCCAATCTTGCCTGGAAATTCCCGGCCAATACCGACGATGATATTTGCACCACCCTTAACAAGAAAGGAGCACCGGTATGAGCATGGGAATTTTGACAGACATCACAAAATGTATCGGCTGCAATGAATGTGTAATAGCTTGTAAAAATTTATATAAACTTGAAACCGATGTCCCTCATAAATGGCATAAAAACGACGGACTCTCTTCGAAAAACTGGACCTCGGTTCTGATAAAAGAAAAAAATCATTATATCAGAAAGCAATGCCGCCATTGTCTTGAACCGGCTTGCGCCTCAGTCTGTCCGGTGGGAGCATTGCACCAAACTCCCGAAGGGGCCGTGGTATATGATAAAGACAAATGCCTCGGCTGCCGCTACTGTATGATGGCCTGCCCTTACGGTATTCCCCGTTATGACTGGGATAGTCCTGTCCCCTATATCCGCAAATGCATCATGTGCACTGACCGTATTAAAAAGGGACAGCAACCGGCCTGCACCGAAGCCTGTCCCGCAGAAGCGACTATATTTGGTGACAGAGACAAACTCCTTGCTGAAGCTCATCGCAGGATAAATGATAACCCTGGTAAATACATAAACAAAGTATGGGGTGAACATGAAGTCGGTGGAACTTCAGTTTTATATGTCTCTGACATTAACCTGGATTTTCTATCATACAAATCAAAACCAATGACAAAACCACTGCCCAAAACTACCGAAGTGGCTATGAAATCGGTCCCTTATGCCTTTGTCGGTATGGGTGGAGTAATGTACGGATTGAACTGGATAATTCGCCGCCGTAATGAACTGTCTGAAGGCAAAAAAGGAGAAAAGGAATAGCTATGAACAGAGTTCAGAATACAAAGCTTATTTTATGGCTGATTACAGGTATAGCTGCGGCAGTAGGCATTACCCGTTTTATATATGGTTTAGGCCTTACGACTAATCTGACTGATGCCACTCCCTGGGGTTTCTGGATCGGTTTTGATGTGATGGCTGGTGTCGCTTTGGCTGGCGGTGGATTTGTTATAACAGCCATCTTTTACATCATGAAAAAAGAAGAATTCCATCATCTTGTTAAACCGGCAGTATTAACAGCCTTTCTTGGCTATCTCGCGGTAATTTTCGGGTTGCTGTTTGATCTGGGTCTCCCCTGGAATATCTGGCATATGATGATCTACTGGAACCCTCATTCACCCCTGTTCGAAGTTGGCTGGTGTGTGATGCTTTACACGACTGTTTTGTTGCTTGAATTCAGTCCTGTTCCGCTTGAAGGAGCCGGTCGATATGCTAAAATTCGTAATATACTGATGAAATTCCGCTTTCCGCTGGTAATGCTGGGAATTATGCTCTCGACCCTGCATCAATCATCATTAGGATCTCTCTTTTTGATTATGCCTTTTAAGCTGCATGAGCTTTGGTACTCCAGTATTTTACCAGTCCAGTTTTTTATATCGGCGGTAGCCTTGGGCTTGATGATTGTCTCTCTTGAGAGTCTTGTCACTCATTGGTTATATCGAAGAAAACCGGAAACAAAATTAGTGGCAAAACTGGCTAAAGCAGCAATCTGGGTTTTAGGCATTTACCTTGCGGTAAAACTTGTTGATATAATTTTCTCTGGTAAAACCGCCATGATTTTCAACGGGACGTGGGAGAGTAACCTGTATATCACAGAATTGCTTTTAACAGCAATTATCCCAATTATCCTCTTCTCAATCTCACGTATCCGCAACAGTAACACCGGACAATGGTTTGGCTCTACTATGGCTGTCATTGGGATCGTCATGAATCGTTTGGATGTCGGTGGCGTGGTTATGCTCAGTGCTACCGGGGATTCTTATACCCCTTCGTGGACAGAGATCATGATAAGCCTTGGGGTTGTATCGGTTGCCGGACTCGTCTTCCTGTTCGTGATTGAACATTTCCATATCTGGGATGAAAAACCGGTTAACCCCGATGCCCTTCCTTATTCCAAACCGGCTTTTGATCATGCCTCGGAAGTATGGTTAGGGGCTCCGGTAGTGGCAGCAAGAACAAAATACTCGCTCGCATTTATTCTGGCTTTTGCATTTGGCTTCGCCATTATGCCGGGTGATGTTATTCAGAGTGAAGGGGTAACGCAGATTACGGTTGAACATGCCAGGGGAGGCGACACCCTCTTTATCGATGGCAACCGGGATGGATATGGCACTGTATTTAATCATAAAAAACACGCCGACAGCACTTCATGCGAACAATGCCATCATATGAATCTTCCACAAGACAAAGAGAGCGGCTGCTGGCAGTGTCATAACAGCATGTATGCTTCAACCGATGTTTTCAATCATGACTGGCATACGTCGCCCAAAGGGGGCAAACTGAAATGTAATCAATGCCATACTGAAAACATGAACAAAGTAAAAGCGACAGCCAAAAAATGCAATGACTGCCATCTTGATCTTATTCCTGCCAAAGCAAAATTTAAAGTTGAGCGCTATCTGGCTGGTTCATATGTTGATGCCATGCATAACCAATGTATAAATTGCCATAAGGAGATTGCGGCTAAAGATATCGAAAAAGAAAAGCTAACTCAATGTGCTAATTGCCATCAGTCAGTGCCTGATCCTTACATGACTACAGGTATCAATATACAGCTTGATAAAAACATCTTCAACCATGTTGCTGTGCCGGTAAATCAAAGTATCGCTTCCGAGACAAAGGATGATTTATAATGAGCAAAAAGATCCTGATCGTTGATGATGAAGCAGATATAACCATTTACCTTGAGACGGTTTTGAAAGTTAATGGTTTTACACCGGTGGTAGCTAATGATGTTCATGCCGCTCAAAAAATTATTGATAAATCTCCGCCTGACTTGATAAGTCTGGATATAATGATGCCCAAAGAATCAGGCTTAACTCTCTATCAAAACCTGAAAAATAATCCTAAGACCAAAAAAATACCGGTCATTATAGTAAGCGGTTTGGGGCAAGAAGGTAAATTCGATTTTTACTCGTTTATTAATGATGAATCCATGGCTGAGCCGGAAGGCTTTATGGAAAAACCGATTGATGTTGACGCCTATATTAAAAACATCAATATGCTTATATCCGGAGTAAAAAAATGAGTTCATCAAAACGGAAAAGCATTCCTCGCAGGTTAACTGATACAATTTATAAAACCCTGTTTGAGGAAGTGCCTTTTTGTGTAGCAATAATTGACCGGGATTATAATGTTGTCGAGGCCAATGAAAAATTTTCCCAACGGTTTGGCAACTGGCGTGGGAAAAAATGCTACAACGTTTACAAAAAACTGCATCGCCCCTGCGATGAATGCCCCTCTGAACAGGTTTTTGAAGAGGGTAAGGTCATCGTTGCCGATGCGGTGGGGGTTGATAAAGAGGGTAAACCGACACACTACGTCGGGCACGTTGCCCCGATTCGATTAAAAGAAGATGGTCCGGTTGAATATGTCCTTGAGATGACCCGTACCGTAACCGGGGTTAAAAGCTGGCAGCAGGAATACCAGATTCTATTTGATCGTGTCCCCTGTTATATCACTGTTATTGATCAGGATTTTCGTATTGTACGGGCTAACGAAGCCTTCAGGGAGAGTTTCGGAGATGTGCTTAACAGGTATTGTTACGAAGTATATAAGCATCGTTCATCTAAATGTCCAAACTGCCCCGCCGCCAAGACTTTTAGAGATGGCCGGGTTCATAATTCCAATCAGGTTGGAACCGGTAAAAAAGATCAGGACATTCACTATGCTGTTACAACTTCTCCCTTAATGCGCTCCGGAGGTAAAGTTGCCCACGTAATCGAAATTTCCAATGATATTACCGCTGTTAAAAGACTGGAATCCCAGGTTATCGAAGCTGAACGGTTGGGAGCAGTCGGACAAACAGTTGCCGGATTGGCTCACAGTATCAAAAATATTCTTATGGGTCTTGAAGGGGGAAAATATATTGTAAGTATCGGCTTGCAGAAAAATGACAAGCAGATGATCAGCGAAGGCTGGGAAATGTTGGAGCGTAATTTTGATAAGACAACATCTCTGGTTAAAGATTTCCTGAGTTTTTCCAAAGGACGTCTTCCCTCATTGAAAATGCTTAATCCGGCTGATATAATTATCGAGATAGTTGATCTGTACAAGGAAATTGCTGCCCTTTCAAATATTGAATTGAAAGCAATGATTCCCAAAAAAGTCAGAAAAGCCCCTCTTGATCCAGATGGCATCCATACCTGTCTGACCAATCTTGTCTCCAATGCTATTGATGCCTGCCAGATGGCTGAACAAAAAGGGAACGAAGTTGTCATCGAGTTAATTGATAATCGCAAAAAGCTTATATTCCAGGTAACTGATAATGGCAGTGGAATCGAGTATGATATAAAAAATAAAATATTTACAACTTTCTTCACAACCAAAGGGGGCGAAGGAACCGGATTGGGACTTTTGACAACCCGTAAAATTGTTCAGGAGCATGGAGGGAAAATAACCGTTGAATCTGAAAAAGGGCATGGCTCCTGTTTCAGGATGGAATTTTCCCATAAAAGATTGTTGAAACTCTTCGAAGAAAGTGATATTATCAAGAAGAAGAATAATTAGGGGTAAGGAGATAAAAATGACAGTTGCTGCAGCTAAAACTATTCTTGTCGTAGATGATGAAGCTGATGTTCGGAATTTCTTAAAAATTGCCCTGCTTGAAGCCGGCTTTAATGTCATCACCGCTAACAACGGAAATGAAGCTCTTAATGAAGTGAAAAAGAAAAAGCCGGATCTGATTTCGCTTGATCTGGTTATGCCGGAAAAATCGGGAGTAATGTTTCACCGCGAACTTACTAAAAATAAAGAATGGTCGAAAATTCCGATTATTATCGTTACCGGTCATGCCCGTGATGATGTCGGCAAAGCCGACTTAAAAGAACTGACCATGTCAGGACCGGGTATCTATCTCGAAAAACCGGTTAAACCTTTGAATTATATTGCCGCTGTAAAAAGCATTCTGAATATGGATACTTCAGATGATGAAAAAGGAGCAGCCGAACAGGTTGAACTTCAAAATCAATTAAAAAATATTATCGATGAGGCTGATCCGGATACGCTTAAAAAGTTAAAAGAATTGCTTAACAAGAAGAAAATTTAGTAAGGAATATTTATATGCCTGACATGAAAACAATATTAGTTGTCGATGACGAACCGGATATTCTTCGATGGTTGACATTACTGTTCGAGAATAACGGATATCGGGTTGTCACCGCCAAAGACGGCCTTGAAGGGATGGAAAAAGCTCGATCAGAAAAGCCTGATCTAATTACGCTTGATATCTCCATGCCAACCGAATCCGGTGTCAAAATGTACCGAAACCTTCATAATGACGAAAACCTTACTGGAATTCCGGTGGTATTAGTTACAGGGGCTACCCCTATGCTGAATACTTTTTTATCAAAGATCAAAAAACTCAAAAAACCGGCTGGGTTTATGGAAAAACCAGTCAAGGACACTGACCTGCTTGAAAAAGTTAAGGAAATTATAGGATAATAATATTTTTTAATTTAAAAACGTAAATTGGAAATGTAGTTTCTCCAATCATCAGCTTTCATTGAACCACTGGTCGTTACTAATAAAATATATAACGATGATATAGTTTTTTTTAGATATTTAAAAGCAGGGCATCGTGAATTATTATAAAACTACAGTTTGATACTTTAAAATATAATTTACTTATTAATATATTTGGCTAATAAAATTTTTAGAATAATAAATCCGCTCTTCATCAACCTCTAACTACTCCCTTAGTAAACTATAATATTAAATCATGTTAAAAATTACTGTTTGTTTAACAATAATATTTTGGTATCATTTATACTTAAAAATAGGAAGCCATATTTGATATTAGATTCTTCAATAGTAAATTTATTATGCCAAAGCTTGAAAATACAATACCACCTTCGACAACTTCCAGGGGGAAAAAATTCCTGAAGGATATTATTAAAATCCTACTTGTAGCAATCGTTTTATATGTTGTTTATCTGAAATTGTCAGAAAACTGGGCTGAGGTTGTTAACTACTCATGGACTTTGAATATCCCCCTCTTGCTGCTTTCTGTATTAATACATTTATTAACATTTCTCCTCTTTTCCAGAGTCTGGTGCATATTAATAAAAGCCTTTGGATTTAATGTGTCATTAAAACATGCTTTCAAAATCAGCTACATTACCAATCTGGGCAGGTACATACCTGGGAAAATATGGCCTGTTTTTGGCATGTTGTACTATGCAAAAAAAATAGATATCAGCCGGGAGGTAGCGATCTCATCCTGGATTGTAGCACAAATTTTCACTATCCCCCCTTCATTATTAGCCGGGTTTTTGTTTATTGTTTTTTCCCCCGAAATAATGACTTCGAACGTCCTGCAATTTTTAAACATCTGGGTCTATCTGGCAGCTGCCGTGATTTTTCTCTTTTCTATACTTTTAATAGTTGCTCCTAATAAGGTCTTTTCATTATTTAATATCTTCCTGCGAAAAATTGGCCGGCAGGAAATACAATTTGAAATCAGCGTAAAAACCGCATTGTATGTATATTTCGGATATTTTATCTGCTGGTTATGTTATGGTTTTGCTTTTTGGCTCTTTTTGTCATCGATTGTATCAAATATTTCTTTACCGATTATTCCCACTGTAGGATCATTTATTTTAGCTTATCAGATCGGCTACCTCGCCTTATTTGCACCCGGGGGAATTGGTGTGAGAGAATTAGTGATAACTGTCATACTAACACCTTATCTGGGATCGATTACCGCCGGAGTCGCGATTGCCGCCCGGATTTGGAACATGATTGTTGAAATAATTGCTGCTTCAATTGCGTGGTCGATCAGATTTTCACAAAAAAAAGTTTAGCTGTTTGTTTGCTTGACAATTCTTATTCTTTAAAGGAGTCTAATTCTCTTTTAAGAATCTAAGCATTATTTTAAGATCCAGTTCTAATCCACTTGTGGCTTAAATTAGAAGATTTGATCACTTCGCAGTTTTATTACAAGTCCTATATCTTTGTTTTTAATAATGGCTTAATATCAAAATAACTTGTGATAAAACACAAGAATTGAAGAGAAGATTGTCAATAACTTATTGTAATATATCGAAAAATCGATCAGGAAGTAATAACAAACCATCGTGGACTATTTTAGTACTGTAGCTTAAAATAAAAACAGCCACCCAGTTACATATTGGTGGCTGTTGTAAGTAGAGAATGATATTCATTAAATATCAGGGATTAATATAATCCTAAATCAATCATCTCTGCCAATCAACATGGCGAAGGTGCCGGACCACCCTTAAACAGGTGATTTACAAGGTAAACAATATCATCTACG
>CAYPUP010000015.1:0-13433 GCA_964413795.1 uncultured Ignavibacteriales bacterium | reverse complement strand
CAGCAGATTTGTTCAGCAGCAGAGATTTAATTTGATCAGTTGTTAATCCATGCGGTGAAATGTTGAGTTTATCCGCTATATATGAAGTTAGGGCAAAATTTATCTCTGCAAAAAATTCAATCCCCTTGCTCGGATTCGCCAATGACTTAGCTTTAGACAGCCTTTTCTTAGCAATCTTCCCCGCCTGACGAGCTCGGGCAAAACTGATATCAGAGGCATACTTCACCTTCCGTTTGCGATAAATCACAAAACCTATCAAAGTCAATACCGGAAGACCGTTAACAACGAGATATAAAGGAGTTTCAATTAACAAGTATCCCTTTGGTTTTAAATCACCAATATTCTCTTTGATATAGCGGATATCACGGGCGTTGCTGCTTACGATCAGATCAGGATTGGCATAGGGAAGATCTGGAGATTCTACAAATCCTTCGGGCTTGATTACCCTCAACGAAATTGGCTTGGTTGAAAGAGTCTTATATTTATTGGTTTCAGGATCAAAATAATTATAGGCGAGAGATGGTATTTCGAGGTTACCCGGGTGTTTGGGAATAAAAACTTCTTCGTATATTTTTGTCCCGCCAATTTTCTCCTGAACTTTAGTAATACTTTCATTGCTCGAAGCTCTGTAAATCCTAAAATCCTCCAAGTCCGGCATTGATGGTTCTGCTGCTGACTTAATGTTCCCGGTACCACTGATTTGAATGGTCAGAGAAACAGGCTGATTTACTTCGACTTCTTTTTTATCCACTGAAGCTTCAATATTAAATTTTCCAATACTTCCGGTAAAATCTTTTGGTTTACCTTCATCAGGCAATTTTTTTACATTGATTCTGATCGGGTTGCTGCTCACCGCAACTTCTTTGCCGGTATTAAAGAAATCACTAAACATTCCAAAGGGATCTCTTTGCTGATTATCCCCGGCAACTGTGACTCGGATAGTTGCTCTACCTACCGTAAGATCTCCTGTCTGGGTTGGGAAAAGAGCATAAATCCGCTCGATAACTTTATATTTTCGGTTATTTATTACCTGTCTATATGGGGCTCTGTTGCCTAAAAGTTCGGACCAAAATCCGGTCGTGGTCGGTTCGGATAATTCCGGACTGCCATAATATTGAATAGCAATATAGAATTTCAGGGTCAATGTGACCTGCTCATTGACATAAGGATTTTTATTGTCAATCACCGCTTCAAGAAAATAATCTTTCCCTTTTCCACTCTCCTGATCAACAGCCTGTTCTTCGGTTTTAGGTGATGTAGCCGTACCGGTATTGAGAACAGTCAGATTTACCGGGTTTCCTTTAAAACGTTTATTTTTATATACCAGAGCGATATTATCAATTACAAAAGTCCCAGCCTTTTTTGGCATCAGCAGGTATCGATAGGAGACTGATGAATTAACCTGGCCATTCACAATACTAATACTGCTTGACCTCCCCTGGGAATACATTTCAATGGCAGCTATGGTCGGCATATCAGGATTGGGAAGATTTTGCTCCTCACCTGAGATAACGACCTGAAGGTTGGCATATTCATCAAGACCGACCGTATCACGATCGATAGTCACTTCGATACTTAAATCATCATCAGCAGCTGCCAGGCAGGCTGCTATCGGCATAAATAATAATGCAACTACTAATGATGTTACCTTTCTAAACGCCATAGTAATGTTTTACCAATCCCGTCCGCTGTAAGTGCCGGCCGCTTGCATCCGTTTGATCTTTTTTTGAATATCCTGCTCATCATCTTTGAGGGCGTTCAGAATACGTTCAGCATCTTCCTGGGACATCTCTTTATCATCTTGCTGTTGCTGATCTTCTTTATTCTGATCCTGTTGATCCTGATTTTGATCCTGTTTCTGATCCTGCTGGTCCTGTTGCTGCTCTTCTTGTTTTTGCTCCTGCTGCTGTTGCTGCTGATCCTGTTGCTGTTGTTGATCCTGATTCTGCTGCTCCGGTTGAGAATGTTCTTTTAACATTTTTCGAGCCAGTTCCAAATTGAATTTGGCATCCAGATCATTCGGATCTATTTTAAGGCTGTTCTCATAACTTTCTATTGCTTTTTGATAATCCCCCATCTTGTAATAAGTGTTCCCCAGATTATAATTAGTCTTGACTTCCATGTCAATGTCAGGTGAATTCAAAGCTTTAGTATAATTTTCTACTGCTCGCTCATAATCTTCAAGATTATGCGAAACGTTGGCCATGTTATAAAACAACTCAGGGGATTCCGGTATTTCGGTTTCAGCCATATAGTATTTTTCCATAGCTGTTTCATAATCTTTTTTGCTGAAAGCTTCATTGCCATCTTTGACATTATCAACATAATCATCGGCATTAATATTAAAGACAATGCCCAAAAGGATACATAATAAAAGAATCATATGCTTAAACATTTACTTGATCCCCTTTTGGTTTTTTACGTTCCGGCATAAAAAATTCTCCGACAATTAATAACAAAGCAAACAATAATGGCCATTGAAAACGGTCATCATATCTGGTTACAAGTGTACCTTCAAGTTCCTTTTTTTCCAAGTTTGAAATTTCATCAAATATCCGATCCAGTTCAATTTCTCCCGGCGAAGAATGAAAATACTTCCCTCCTGTAGCCAGGGCGATTTTTTGCAAAGCCATCTCATCCAGGCTGGTCATTATAACCTCGCCATTCTGATCCTTCTTAAAACCTACCTGATTACCTGTACGATCAAACATGGGAATAGGTTCCCCGGCCGGGTTGCCAATTCCTACAGTATATACCTTTATTCCATTTTTTCTGAGTTCTTCGGCTGTTTGAATAGCGCCTTCTTCCTGATCTTCGCCATCGGTTAATAAAATCAGGACTTTATGCTTCTTCTCCTGTTGGTTAAAAGCCTGATTGGCTTTGTCCAGAGCTGCAGTAAGTGACGTTCCCTGTATACTTACTGAATTTTGGTCAATCGCTCTTAATAGAAATGTTGCTGAGGCATAATCAAGTGTCAGAGGACACTGAATGAAGGCTTCACCCGCAAATACAACTAGTCCAATACGATCCCCTTGTAATCTATCCAGAATGCTTTGAATTTCCTGTTTGGCTTTCTCCAATCGGTTAGGCTTCATATCACGGGCAAGCATCGAATTAGAGACATCCATTGCGACTACAATATCAATCCCCTCTCGTTTTAGTAATTCAAGATGCGTTCCAAATTGGAGCCGCGCCAATGCCACCACGATTAAGACCATAGAAACAAGGAGCAGGGTTGCTTTAGTCCCCTGTCGGGCAAAGGAGATATAAGGGGCATTTTTCATTATCAGGGGAAGATCGCCAAAGCGATTGATAAGCTTCTTTTTGCGTACCAAAGCCCAGTAAACAAAAACTGCAATAAACAGGACCAAAATCAACAGAATGAAATTTGTCGGTTCTCCAAAACGCATAAATAAAATACTCCTACGGCAGCTTTCTGAAATATGTATGAGCCAGAATCATTTCCATAAGCAACAACAGCAATCCGCCATATGCAAAATAATGGAATAATTCCACATATTGAATATGAGCCGCAACTTCAATCTCAGTCTTCTCCAGACCATCAATGATATCATAAATCTCCTCAAGTTCCACACCGGAGCGGGCTCGAAAATATTTCCCACCGGTCCGCTTGGCAATTTCCGTCAAGGATGCTTCATCAATTTTAGTCGGCTGATAAACATACCGCTTGCCAAAAATCGGATCCTGGTAAGGATACATGGCATTACCTGATATACCGGCACCGATAGTATAGATTTTTATATCGAATGCTTTAGCCAGATTTGCGGCAGTAATTGGGTCAATTTCACCAGCATTATTGTCACCATCGGTTAAAAGAACAATAATTTTGCTTTTGCTTTCCGATTCACGCAGACGGTTGACGCTATTAGCCAGTGCCATACCAATTGCTGTTCCATCATCAACCAGACCAAAATCAACTTGATCAATGAAATTTAAGAGTACGCCATAATCAGTGGTTAAAGGGCATTGAGTAAATGAATATCGGGCAAAGACCACCAAGCCAATTCTATCATTTATACGCTTACCTATAAATTTTTTAATCTCTTCTTTGGCGACATAAAGGCGATTATAAGGCTTGAAATCTTCTGCCTGCATCGAAGATGAGACATCAAGGGCCAGCATAATATCTATACCCTCTGATTTAACTTCCTGGTATTCTGTGCCAGAGCGGGGACGGGCGAAAGCAACAATAAATAATGCAATTGCCATAAGACGAAAGAATAACAATATGAACCTAAGTTTCTGACGATTAGTGCGGGCAGCCCTTTTTACAATGCGAATATCTGAATATTTTATTGTAGCTGATTTTACCCGGCGATGCTTCAGGTGGTAATAAAGCATAGCAGCAATAACAAGAGCGCCAACAATAAAAATAATTATGGCTGGGATTGTTGTCTCGAAAAAGTCGAGCATATTTATAGAAAGGCCGGCGAATTCTATATTCATCCCTGCTCTCCTGTCGGAACCGGTTCGTCTTTTTCCGTTTTCTCTTTGAGGTCCGATTCAATCTCTTTTTCTCTGTGCTTTTCGAGCCTGACCTGTTCTATTATATTATAAACGGCATTAAAATCCTGAACTGTTTTAGTATTTTCAGGAATCAGTTTAGCAAATTTAACAAGATCGGCAAATTTAAAAAATATGGCGGCATTATCATAAACATTAACCGGTAATTCAATTGCCTCAAATTGGGACATAAATTCATCGGTGGTCATATCCAAAACATTTTTTCTATATACTTTTCCCAGGTACCACCGGGTAATCTCTGACAATTCAATATAATAAAGCTTATGACTTCCGGCATCGGTCAGATTCCCCTGCTTGAGAAGAGCCAGCCTTTCGAAGGCAATCTCCCAGGGATCACGGAGATCTTCCGGATCAATAGGAACCGCTTTTCTTCGGAAACGATACCAGATTAAGACTGCGGCAACCAATAAAACCAAAAGACCCAAGCCACCATATAAGTAATAATTGGAATAATCCCTTTCAAAGACATACTGGGCTTTTAAAGGTTTAATATCTAACGAATCATCAGTATTTAAAAGTAGTGAGTTTACTTTAATCGGCACCGGTTCGGAAATCATTAGTTTTTTTGTGCTGTCAGGCAGAATAAATACAACCGGGATGGGAGGAATGATATAATCACCGGTGGTAAAAGTGCTTAATACAAAACTGTTATCACTTTGAATACGTCCGTCTTCACGCTTGGAAACCACATCGGGCTTGTAATCCTTGACATCAAAGGCTCCGAGATTAGCTCCTAACGGAGGCGGGATAAGTTCGATAGTGGAATCATGAATTATAATCAATTTATATGTAATTAAATCACCAACATAAATATCAGCCCGGTCAACCGAAGTTTGAATTTCAACACCTGGTAATGAACTTACCGTATCCATCTCGGATTGAGCCGAAATATTTGTTCCGATGATTAACAGTAATAATAAATATGTCTTAATCAGTATTTTCATATATTTTAAACGAACATCATCTGACATTTTGATCAAAAAATTCAACTTTTTCTTTTTGAGCTAACATCGAAATATAATCCTGAAAGGCCGACTGGGTCTTTTCCGACTGATAATCCATAAAAACCTGAGCCTTCACGGAATCATAAGGAGCATTTTTATAGTGCCGTTCCTTATTGGCTCGGTAAAAATTTTTCACGTCATTGGTATCAATTTTAATCTGGGGCATTACCTTATCAACCACATATTTATTTATCAAAAGCTGCTTATTAAAAAGCTGCTGCTGTTTTTTTATCTCGGCATCATCATCATAATTCTCTCTGACAGCAGCGTGATATATAAGTTCCATTCCGACATGCTGGCGCATAAATTCAACTTTTGCCTGGGGATTAAGAAATTGCTTTTGCGATTCGGGCGGCAACTGCTGGATATAATCATCGATTTCTGACATATAAATCGGAACCGTCCCTATCTTTGCAACAATAGGATCATTATCATCTTTGGGACCGCCATCAAGATTGACTACCGCATCCAACTGCCGCTTGGCATCAACCACGTTCCCCATTTTCTCCAGTGATGCCACCAATTTTCGCGATGCCTCGGCGCTGAAGGGAGCTTCAGAATCAAGTGATTGAGCTTTTACATAATAGGCTGCAGCATTTTCATAATCCAACAGATTCTCAAAATATATCCGGCCAATAAGATAATTAATATTGGCTCGCTCTTTATTGTCAATATCTTCAATATCCAGAACATTTTTGTATTCATCGACAGATGCTTTATAAAGGCGATTATCTCTGAGTTCTCCGGCTAACTTTTTGTGTCGTTCAACAGTCGCAGTATGATCAACATTACTGTTGCATGAAGATAAAATCATCATTACAAAAAGCAGCAGGAATGATGTAATTAAACAATTTATGAGTCTGCTTTTTTGCATAACTTAATACCTCTTCTCACGCATCTTGAAGAAATTGATAAGAGGAATAATATATGACTGGTCGGTTCTGATATTAATGAAATCGAGATTTATAAGCTGGAATTCCCTCTTTAGTCGTACTATATCCTCATCAGCTCGCGCCCTAAATTCTTTCCTGAATTCCTTTGACCCAGTATCTATCATATAAACCTCCCCCGTTTCAGCATCCTCAAGCTCAATCATGCCGACATCTTCGAAACTTGATTCCCTCGGATCTGAGATTTTAACTGCTACGAGATCATGTTTCCGGTTGGCAATCTGCAGGGGTTTGCTGTAATCTTCGGAGAGAAAATCAGAGATAAGAAAAACAACCGATTTGCGCTTTATAACCTTATTAAAATACTCCATCGCCGCTCCGATGTCTGTACCAACACCTTCCGGTTGGAAATAGAGAATTTCACGGATCAATCTCAGAACATGCCCTTTCCCCTTTTGGGGGGGAACGAACTTTTCAATCTTATCGGTGAAGATAATCAAGCCTACTTTGTCATTATTTTTGATAGCCGAGAATGCCAAGAGGGCACCTAATTCAGCGGCTGTCTCGCTTTTGAATCTTTCTCTTGTTCCGAACTTCCCCGAAGATGATGCATCCACAAGCAGAACGACCGAAAGCTCGCGTTCTTCTTTGAATTTTTTAATATAAGGATACCCGGTCCGAGCGGTTACGTTCCAGTCAATGAGACGAATGTCATCACCCGGTTCATACTGGCGCACCTCTTCGAATTCCATTCCCTGTCCCTTAAACGTGGAATGGTATTCTCCCGAGAAAAGATCATTTACCAGTTTTTTGGTTCTGATCTCAATCCGGCGTATCTTTTTGAGTATCTCTTTTGGCAGCATATCTCTTAAGCTTACGGTACTTCAATAGTGTCAAATATTTTTGTGACAATGGCATCCGAGTTAATCTCTTCCGCTTCGGCTTCATAAGTAATCAGAACACGATGCCTGAGAATATCATGGCCAATAGCTTTTATATCTTCCGGTGTGACATAGCCTCTTCCCTTTAGGAAGGCATGGGCTTTAGCTGCTAAGTTGAGATAAATTGTCGCACGAGGTGAAGCTCCGAACGCAATCAGGTCCTTAACTTCAGCAAGACCGTATTTAGCCGGTTCACGGGTGGCAAAGATAATGTTAATGATATATTCCTTGATCTTGTCATCAATATAAATCGATCGGACAACTTTGCGAGCCTTGATTATATCTTCAGGAGAAATAACTTTTTCGACTTTTGGCAGTTCGGCCCCGGTATTACGCTCCATAATCTGGCGTTCTTCGGCAGGACTCGGGTAGCCGATCTTAAGCATCAGCATAAAACGATCTATCTGAGCTTCCGGAAGAGGATAAGTACCTTCCTGTTCGATAGGATTCTGGGTTGCTAATACAAGAAAAGGTTCATCTAATTTAAAGGTCGTTTCCCCAATCGTAATCTGGCGTTCCTGCATAGCTTCAAGCAGAGCTGATTGTACTTTGGCAGGGGCGCGGTTTATTTCATCAGCCAGAATTATATTGGCAAAGACCGGTCCCTTTTTTACGGTAAATTCAGCCGTCCGGGGATTGTAAATCATCGTACCAATCAAATCAGCCGGCAAAAGATCCGGTGTGAACTGAAGACGCTGAAATTTTGCCTGGATTGCTGAGGCCAGAGTACTGACTGATAATGTCTTGGCCAGACCGGGAACACCCTCAATTAATATGTGGCCGTTAGCCAGGATCCCGATCAGAAGCCTATCTATCAGATAATTCTGCCCCACAATTACCGAACTCATTTGTTCGGTTAATTTTTTTATAAATGACGATTCCTGCTCAACAAGAGCTTGAATTCCCTGAATATCAGTATCCATTTATCCTCCGTTTATATTTAAACTATATTTTGCTAAAAAATTCTTTTACTTCCGTTTCGAGTCTGATCGTATCACCGGGAGCCGAAACCACCGGTCGGAACTTATCCTGTCTGGCTTTTACTATCCAGCCGGACAGCTTACCACCTTCCGCTTTTGAAAGTCCGCATTCCACAATATTTTTTATAATCTCATCGTCTTCCAAAGGTTCAACATTTATTGAATATTGTGCCATAACAAAATCTTTGAGAAGCTGATATAGTCCAGCCTGGTATTTTTTCATATCATTCCCGGCATCGATTTTTAGTGCGGCCAGATCTTCCAGCCCCTTATCTTTGGGGGATTTTTTGATTTCCATGTCCCCCCTTTTTCTTAATTTTAAAAAGAATACGACAATAATCGAAACCAGAACAATAGCAATAACAGTGATTATTAAAATTATTTTTGTCCAGTTTGTCTCTTCAACCGGTACCGGTTCGCTGATTTGTATTGTCATTTCCTCGGTGACAAGCTCACCGGGAATGCTGTCCGGCAAGGCTACATATGGAATATTGACCGGATCGATTGTCCCGCGACCGGAAGAAGTTGGAATAAGAGTATATTGATATGTCTTAATTGAAATTTCATCAGGACCTGAACCCTGTGAGCTGATCGATGAAGTAAAACCCTTAACTTTCAGACGATCAAAAGTAGGGCTTAAAGGCCGATCGAAACGATACGCCCACTGCGGTCCGTTCCACTGGAGCTTAATTTCAAAAGCGGCGCTTGATTCAAAGGGGATAGTGGATTCTGATAATGACTGTGAAACTGAAATCCCATCCGCTGAGACAGACGCGGCAAAAATAATTATCGTTAACAATATTAATAATGTATTAACTAACCTCACTTTATGCCTCAATAAATAACTTAACTTTAATTCAATAAATCACATGCAACTATATCTAAAATTCTGACATCTATCCACTTAACTTTGTTTATACTCAATAATTGATCGGGAGTTTCAAAAAATTTAATCCAACATAAGAGCCATTATACTTAAGAACCAACCAATCGTAAACACCACCATTCCAGTCGAAAGTGTCCTTCGATTCGGGTTACCCCAGATGAGAATTAATAAAACCAGGGTTGGCAGGTCAATTATATAAATAGTAATTATTTTAAAAAAAGCCCCAAACCAGCCGGATAACACAGAAAACAACGTCATCAGAATAAGTAAAATAAATACTATTATAACCGTTATCAGTGATTTAGGAATGCCAATTATTACAGGAAGAGTCTTGATATTATTCTGTAAATCCTGTGCAATATTTTTTATATCTGCGGTAATTTCAATCATAAGAAGGAATATCATGGTAAATAAAGCGGGTAAAACAGGTCCCGGTAATGACATGTTTAATTTTGGTTCAACCGCCAATCCTCCCGAAATTACTACAATTCCAGCTATCAATAGAAGCAGAAGATATTTTAATAGTGGAACTTTTTTTTCAATAAAACCTGATAAGAGTATCAGTCCTGATAAGATAAACAGAGAAACAAATACATACAAGTTTATCAAGTAGGCAATTATCAATGAAATTGCTAATAATAAAATAGAAATAAAAAGAGCCGTTCGAGCTGTAACAGCATATTTATTAGAAATATTTTCAGCTTGTGCTCCGACGAACCTACTATGAATAATTTCGTTTAGAATAAATGAACCTATAAATGCGAGAAACATCGCCATTGATAAAAATAACGGTCCATAATATTCCGGGTTAATAAAGGTCGTATCTGCACCTGCACAGATACATATTGGAGTCAGCAATGGATATAACAAATATTCCGGTTTTATTCTTATCATTATAAGAGGATAGAAAAGAGTAATGAGACGGTCAACTTTTATATATCTGTTGAAAGCTCTAAAGATAAATAAGGCTGATCAAAGGGGAGATCCCTGTTCCAACCAAATGAAAGTTTGACAAACCGGTAAGAATTCTGCAATGTAATCCCAAATCCAATCCCCTGATAGAAATCCTCCACCGTTTTAATCTCTGCTTCTGAGTCTGCTATGCGATTATTAATATAAGCTCCATCGTAAAAGAGGAAGAAGTTTCCCGAATTAAATCTAAATCGTGGTTCAATTGTAAAAATAGCTGTTCTTAATGCCGTAAACTGCTCCGAACGAAATCCGCGAATAGTACCGGGACCACCAACAAAATATAACTCTGAAAAAGGAGGAAGGTTTTCGGCTGTCTCCAGACCAAAATACTTCAAACCGGTATAGACAATAAATTCACTTATTATGGTCTGATACCAGCCCATTTTTATTTTCAAACGGGTATCATTATAAGAGGACAATAATCCGCTTTCAGATTGAAGCGAGTCATCATTATATTTACGGTAGGTGTATTTAATGGTCCAGTCAAATTCATAACCCTGATTGGGATTATATTTATCAATCAGATTATTGCTGCTGATAGAAAAATCAGCTGAATAAGTAGAGAATGAGGAGTATGGTAATGTTGTCTCAACCGGCTCGACACTTCGATAGCCCAAACCAACCCCTGAGTGTAATTTCTTTGATAAGAGTACTTTTAATTTTGACTCGATACTAAATTCATAAAACTGATCCCGGTAATCCCGGGTCGAGGTTGTAAATTCGACCGTGCTAAAACCTTTATTAAAAATGAACTGGCGATAATATAATTCCAGAATATTATGTCCCTTTTCCTTTTTCTCAGACTTAAACGAAACTTCCCTCCCTGAACCAAAAAGATTATTAAGCCTTAAATCAAGATTCCATATCATGGTTTTCTTATCAGGGAGATACCCTCCCCCGGCAATTATCGAAACCGGTTTTATTTCTTCAAAATGGAAGAGAAGATCAGCCTCAGTAAATCCCGGCCTGGGGATCACATCGATTGGTGGTAAGTATCTGATATAATCAATTTGTCTGACTGCAAAGTCGGATTTTTCTAACAGTTCATTATTTAAAGTATCACTTTTATTAATTGCTATATATCGTTTTACTGTATTAACATTAGTGCGTCTTAATCCATCAATTACAATGGCGCCGATTTTTAGTAATGGGCCCTTGAGGAAATTTAAGTGCAGGATAACCATTTTATTATCTTTTTCGATCTGTTCGATTTCTAATGAGGCATAATAATAACCACTGTCCTGATATGGTTTCAAAAAGCTGTTTATAGTTCTATTTACTGAAATCTGATCGAATGGCAAATTTACTTTATTGGCTGAAATAATATCTCCATTAATATATAATGAGTCAATTCTGAGATTATTACTAATATCCTCAGAATTATCATCAGCCAGAATCAAAAATGGCATAAGAATAATCAAAATAATTAAAATAACTTTTAACATATCAGAACCCTGCCACCATTTCCCCCCGGGCCGTAACTCTGGCGGTACGATTGTCAGCATGCCGGCCTGAAATGTTAAAATTGATCCTGATGCTTTTTTTGAGTCCATATCTAAGACCCAGTGACCATATTGCCCCTTTGGCTCCCGGTCTGTTGTCTGTAAGAAGGTATGAAACTGCATTACTTCCGGTACTATTCAATGATTGGGAATATAATTCAATACTGCTTCTGACTTCCCCGTTATTGATAACGCTCCAGCGGCTTGAGGATATTACAGAGTAAATCTCGGATTTTTCATCAGTTTTATCTTCGGCTTTTCGATATTTAATTCCGATTGTAATTTCATGCGGACCCATCAATTGCCTGGCCGATATGCTTGAAATATAACCATCAATGTCCCCGGCCCGGTTATAATATTCATTTTGCTGGTTTTTGAAAATTTCCAGAGATTCTTCAAACAGAGTTTTTGACAATGCTTGCTTAAGAGTGGCCGAGCCTCTTTTGTTTTTTTTCTCTCTTTGAGAATTTGATATATTCCTTATTTCAGTATCTTCGCTTAATCCAAAAGAAAGAGCATAAAAACTCCTGATAGGGAATAATTTCAGATCAAAATTATAATGGCTGGTATAAAAAAGATAAGCCTTGCTGTTGTCGGAAATAAATGGAATCACCCACCACCCATTCCTGTTTTCACCATCCATCAGCTCCTCATTATGGCGGGAATCAAATCGGAACATGGCTACATCCCAGCTTTTGGATAAACCGAATATCTTTTCTCCTCGGGATATTTTTGCCTGTTCGGACAATATTTCCTCTACTTTGATATAATCTCCATCCGGATCGGGGCGATATTCTCCATCTTCAAAAATATAATCCCCTTCCCCCTGCTTGACCTTAAGATATGAAATGCCTCTTGCCTTGCGGGTTTCATCAGAAAGGATATAAGTCGTATTAAAGCTGAAACGATGCCGTACATTATTATAACGTAAAATCAATTGACCAAGAAAATTCTCTTCTTTTATATCCGGTTTATCAAGCCACTGGTAGCTCATTATAGATGAGTAGTTCATATTTCCCAACTGGCGATTGGATTCCAGGGAGAGGCGATGGCGCAGTAAAGAAGGATCCCATTGTCCCGAGAGTGAATCTTCATCATATCTTTCAAAACGCAGCCTTTCCGTAATATGATCAATTTCAGCTGTCAACTTTAAGTATCTCGTCCCCTTTCCTGTTCCCGTATATGTATTTAACCGCCGGTCAAATTCTGTTTTGGTTTTAAGTGTCCATTTCCTGTTAAAATTCCATTCAAGCCCTGCAGAGTAGTTATTCATCTCCCCTTCAGTCTTTTCTGATGTTTGCTGATAATCAACTCTGATAATATTTAATGAAACATCAGTTTTAATTTTGTTATGGGGGGTAAAACTAAGCAGCGTCCCGCCCCGCCATGAGTCAAGATCTTTATCATAATTCAAGCGAGAGACATATGGAGTAATTCTTATTTGTCCTGTCAGCCCAACACTGGATTCAAAGCCATACCGGGATTCATCTGAGGCAGGAATATAATCTGATGGCAGCAAATAATCCCGGTTGAAATCCGCATTATAAATACGGCTCCGTGTGCGGTAGTTTATCTCTTTTAATCGAAAGTTTAGATTGTAGTAATCAGGGTTATAACTTTCCCCCCAATTTTTATTAAGAGAAAAATTATACATGCCTCCGGTGTTATCATTGTCATTTAGATCAGAGAGGAGGTTCTTATCATAATCAGATA
>CAYPUP010000014.1:0-13767 GCA_964413795.1 uncultured Ignavibacteriales bacterium | reverse complement strand
CAAAAGTGGAAATAGCCCAATCCAGATTTTCGATAACTCTTTCATCGGATGTTTTTTCTTTGATCTTTTTTAAGGCGTCAAGATGAGCCGCTTCGAGAGCCTGATCCGCCGGAACAACTATATCCGGGGAAATACCGACCCCTTCCCAATTGGTGCCGGTAATGGGATTGATGGCTCTCCCGGTAGGAATTTTCAGGCTAAGGTTTAAATTATTCACATAAAAATAATCGACTGGGTGTGCCCCGCCTCCAGTTGTTTCACCAACAATTTTCGCTCGCTCCAAATTTTTTAAGTTGTAAGTAAATTCTTCCGCCGCCGAAAAAGTATAATTGCTTGTTAACACATAAATAGGGATGTCACTCATGCGCTTGCCAACCACATGATTTTGAGTCCAGAACTGCTTGATAGTATCTTCAGGCCTCAAATAAAAGCTATTGAGATGAACCGGTTCATCGAAGAAATAACTTGAAATCAATTGTATCATACTTGGCGATCCTCCCCCGTTATCTCTTAGATCAATAATCAGAGCATCGGAATTGGCAAGAAAATTCAAGGCGGCAATGGCAACATCCCCTGCTTCAGGATATCCGCTAAATCTGTTAAATTTTAAATACCCCACATTCCCGGTAAATCTCTCAACTTTTTTAAAACCGAAATTTTCATAAGCCTCTTCAGCCAACAACTCGGCAATCACTTCCGGTGTTATTGTGTCGCCTGCCAGCCGATCAAGCTCCTCATCTGAAACAAATTGAATACCAAGATGCTTATCCTCACAGACCTCGCGAAGGTCTTCCTTAAGTTTTTGAAAAAATTCACTTAAACTTGTTATGTTCTTGTATGCTTTATCTTTATACTGTTTTTTGATATATTTTTCCATCTCTTTTGCTACATCTGGAAATACATATTTTTCATTCAAATTTGTGGTAACACTATCAATTATTTCCTTTTGCATTTTGACATCAATCTGCCTATCCTCATTATTAGCAACAATTTGAGCTATCAAGCTGCCGAAAAGGACAAAAATTACTGATACACAAAACATCAAATATTTGACAGAATTATACATGTTTTTAAATATAACTTTTGCTGCTCCCGACACTGGAAAACTTTTCACAATCCTCTCCTCATAATTTTTTATTAAATTCTCACCGATTCTTATCAAATTTTACGTAAGCGCTTACATAAATGTTTTACATTAATTAAATTTTAAAAGTAATAACTTTTATTTTGATTCTCAATTCGGAAATATACAAAAAACCCTATTTACAATCAACTCCACTATTGTTATACTGATAAACTTAGCTATTAAAGACTAAGATTGGACAGTAAAATGACAGTACGATATTGATAACTCGTTCTGCGATAAGAAATAAGTAACTTTTTAATAATGGTTTGATTAATGGCAAAATTTGATAATCCCGATGACATTAAAATTATCCTCGCCACTGACTGTGGCTCGACTACCACTAAGGCAATTCTAATTGAATTCATTAATGGTGAATACCGCTTAACTACCCGAGGTGAAGCCCCTACAACCGTAGAAGCCCCTTTTGAAGATGTAACAATGGGTGTACTCAATGCCGTGCAGGAAGTTGAGGAACTATCCGGCCATAGGCTTTTAGGTGATGACGGCAATATTATCAATCCTTCCAATGGAAAAGAGGGATGTGATGTTTATATTTCAACATCCTCCGCAGGCGGCGGGCTTCAGATGATGGTAGCCGGAGTGGTTCGATCAATGACTGCCGAATCGGCGGAACGTGCCGCTCTTGGAGCCGGTGCAATCGTTATGGATGTAATTGCATCCAATGACAAACGCCTCCCTCACCAGCAGATTGAACGTATTCGTCATCTTCGCCCTGATATGATCCTGTTATCTGGCGGTATTGACGGCGGAACAACAACTCATGTGGTTGAATTAGCAGAGTTGATTTCTGCTGCTGATCCACGTCCCCGTTTGGGCTCCTCATACAAGCTTCCGGTTATCTATGCCGGCAATAAAAATGCCACAAAGAATATTGAAGATACCCTTGGCGATAAAGTCGATTTGAAAACGGTTGATAACCTCAGACCTGTTTTGGAAAGAGAAAATCTTGGCCCAGCTCGTGAAGAAATCCATGAACTTTTTATGGAACACGTGATGGCTCAGGCTCCGGGATATAAAAAACTGATGGCTTTGACCGATGCTCCCATTATGCCGACACCTGGTGCGGTTGGATTGATTATTAAAACTATCGCCGACCAATATAAAATCGAAGCTGTCGGAGTTGATATCGGCGGAGCCACTACGGACGTATTTTCTGTCTTCCGTCCCGACGGAAAAAATGGCGTCTTTAACCGTACCGTCTCAGCCAATCTGGGGATGTCTTATTCAATCTCCAATGTTTTTGCTGAAGCGACCCTTCCAATGGTGATGCGCTGGGTACCGTTTAAAATGGATGAAAGGGATCTCCGCAACCGGGTTAAAAATAAAATGATCCGTCCAACTACTATCCCCCAGTCGATGGAAGAATTGATTTTCGAGCAGGCTATTGCCAAAGAGGCTCTTCGACTAGCGTTTATACAGCACAAAAATTTTGCAACAGTTCTCAAAGGCGTACAGCAGCAGAGGACTATCGCCGATGCCTTTGAACAATCTTCTTCTGGTGGAACAATTGTTAACATGATGTCGCTTGATATGCTTATTGGCTCCGGGGGCGTATTATCGCATGCACCGAGACGCCAGCAGGCAGCATTGATGATGATTGATGCCTTCATGCCGGAAGGAATAACGCGTCTGGCAGTTGACTCAATCTTCATGATGCCGCAATTGGGCGTGCTTACTGAAGTTCAACCAAAAGCAGCAACGGAAGTATTTGAAAAAGATTGTCTGATTCATCTTGGAACCTGTGTTGCTCCGGTCGGAATCAGCAAAAAGCCAGGTCCAGTAATGAAATATACGATTGACCTGCCAACCGGAAATGTAACAGGAACCCTTAACAGCCTGGAAATGAAAAAATTTGAGCTTGGCGTTCAGGAGAATGGCCTACCTCACAAAGCAAAAGCTGTCCTTGAACCTGAGCGTGGTTTTGATCTTGGCGCCGGCAAAGGGGTTAAAGTGGAAGCTGAACTTGATGGCGGTGTGGTTGGAATTATTCTGGATGGCCGCGGTCGTCCGTTTGACCTTTCCACTCTCAGCGAAGACGAGCGTGTTTCACACCTAAAAACATGGATGGGTGAACTTGATATATATCCAGTATCAAAAATGTCAGGTGAATAATGAATAGAAACAGAATGTTTTTTCTATGTATGATACTAATTGTTCTTTTGTGCTTCAGCGCTCAGGCTGAACCAAAACGATACATAAGTTTCAACGGCGAATTCTACTTTGATTATCCTGATGACTGGGTGCAGCTGGATTCTCGGCTGGTAGATCATTTTCTACAGCTTAACAAGGCAGGCAAAACTACGCTTGATTATGAAGCTGCTTTCTGTCCGATAGCTTCCGATCCGTTTTGGTCAGGACCTTATTTTATAGTCTCTATCGATACAGTTGGCAACCTTAGTGAAAAGCAAATAGATTCCGTAATTAATAATCTGAGTAAATCATTTGGATTCGGTATTAAGTATTTTCCTGTAGCCGACTTTATGACTGACCTGAAATCAAATACTCCCAGCTATGATCGCAATCAAAAAGTTATTACAATTATAAATGATATTTATGAAAAACAGGAACTGCTGAAACGGCATCTCTTTGCCATGAAATTTTATGAAAAGGGAATTGCCACTTTTTATTGTTATGCACCGGATTCAATCTTTGATAAGAGTACAGTGATATTCCAGGATGTCCTTCAGTCTTTCACATCCGGTAATATTGAATCAGTCCTGCCGAAGGAGAAGCTTGAGATTGCAGATCTTGACGAATCAGATATAAATAAAAAATCAATCCCAATAGATAATAAGGAATCATCCAACTCTGGTTCTTTGATTGCAATATATTCAGGTCTTTTTGTAGTCATTTTGATAGTAATCATCAGAGCTAAAAAGAAAAAAAGAAAATAAACATAGAGGAATTGTTTTATGGCTCATGCCTATACCCCCGGCTTAAAAGTTACCGACCAGCTTCTGGTAAAAAAGAGAAGAATTCTCCCCTTGAAAGGTGACGTTGTCGTTAAAATCGGTGACAAAGTTAATCCTGACGATGTCGTAGCCCGTACTGAACTTCCGGGTAATGTCGTACCGCTAAACGTTGCTAATAAACTTGGTGTGCCCCCCGAGGATCTGGAATTAGTCATGCTTAAAAAAGAAGGGGAGACAATAAAAGAAGGGGAGCCTATTGCCCTTAAAAAATCTTTTATTAAATGGTTCGCCAGCTCATGCAACGCAACCATCGACGGAACCCTTGAATCGATATCCACAATTACCGGACAGGTTTTACAAAGAGGCTTGCCGATACCGGTTGAAGTGAAAGCTTATGTGAAAGGAGAAGTGACTGAAATCTTCCCAAGAGAAGGAGTTGAAGTCTCCTGTATTGCCGGATTTGTACAGGGAATCTTTGGCATTTGTGGAGAAACATCCGGCAGACTTAAAACTGTCACACTCGATAACACTACTGTGCTTGATGAAAATCTGATAACTGAAGATTTGAAAGATTTGATTATCGTAGGCGGTTCACTGGTAACTGCAGCTGCCTATAGAAAAGCTATTAAAGTTGGCGTAAAAGGGATAGTTGTAGGCGGCCTTGGAGATAAAGATTTGCGGGATCTACTCGGTTATGATATTGGGGTTGCAATAACCGGATCAGAAGGCCTTGGTTGTACCCTTGTTATCACCGAAGGATTCGGACAAATTAACATGGCTCAAAGAACTTTTGAGTTGTTAAAAAAACATGAAGGGGAATTAGCTTGTATGAATGGCGCAACTCAGATCAGAGCCGGCGTAATTCGCCCTGAGGTAGTCATACCATCTAAAAAGGGAACCGAAAAAATTGATTCTGAGGTTCAAACTGCAATTGGTGGTTTAGTTATTGGATCACCGGTCAGGGTTATTCGTCATCCCTATTTTGGTAAATTAGGAAATGTTACTGATCTTCCATCCCCCCTTACCAAGCTTGAATCTGAATCAAAAGCCAGAGTTTTGGAAGTTGAATTTGATAATGGCGAAAGGGTAATGGTTCCCCGTGCGAATGTGGAAATGATTGAAGGATAATGATTTATTCTATAAATAAAAACCTCCCCGAAAAGGGAGGTTTTTTTTATTGTCTTTAATCAAATAGGGCTTAGTGACCAGCTTCCTCTGTGACTTTTTCAGTTGCTTCCTCTACAGCTTCAGCCCCTTCTTCAGTAGCTTCGGTAGTTTCACCTGCCAAAGAATCAATCATGCCGGAATCAGGCATAGCTTCATCCATTGCCGTTTCATCCATGCTTTCAGCCGCTTTGACATCCGGCGGAGTCTTGTCTGATTCTTCGGCTTTTTTGCCGCATCCGACGATCAATGCTGTCGCCAGGAGAATCATTAACAAAATAACAAAAAACTTCTTCATCATTTCTCCTTCCTCATTTTTTATAATTGACTTAACAATCGGCGTTAGGATACGTATTTCATAAAATATGTCAAGTTTTAACGTTTTAAATAATTTCGTTTTTTATCCTATTTCCCTGTTTTTGTTGATTATATAATAAATTTGCCATATATATTTTTTTGCTATGTGGGAAGTATTTTAAATTCGGTGTGTAACATTACTACCCGAGTAAACGTTTTAAAGAAACGGGTGTACAAAAGATATGGAAAATGTATTTATAGCCAGCATGTTCTCCGGTTCAGTATGGCAAATCATCGGAAATTCTTCAGCTTTCGGGCTGTTTATTCTGTTAGTTTTGGTCCTAATGTCATTGGTTTCATGGTCCGTAATTTTCAAAAAGTGGCGGCAATTTAAGGCTGTTGAGGATGCCAACCAGCGATTTATCAAAGTCTTCAGAATGGCCAGAACTCTATCAGAAGCTATGGGACAAGCCAAATCGCAATCAGCCTCACCGGTTGCCCATGTCTTTATGGCTGGTCACGCTGAATTAACAGAATTGATGGATTTTAAAAACGAAGGTGGCGGCCTTCAGCAATCGGTAAAACCGCTTGATCAGCACGATTACGATATTCTTGAAATGACGATGGAACGCTCGTTAACCGAACAAATGGGCGTTCTCCGAAGTAAAATAATATTTCTGGCTTCAACCGGCAATTCGGCTCCATTTATGGGGCTTTTGGGGACTGTAGTTGGGATAATGGATTCTTTTTGGTCAATCGGCGAGCGTGGCTCTGCATCCCTGGCAGTTGTCGCTCCTGGTATTGCCGAAGCCCTTCTGGCAACTATTGTAGGTCTGGGGGCGGCTATCCCGGCTGTAATTGCATATAACTGGGCCAACAACAAGATGAGATTTATCAATGATTTTTCTTACAACTTTATTCTTGAATTTATCGGCCGCGTTAAAAAGGAAAACCACTGATGCGGCGGTTCAGGCGGGAAAATTTCGGAGCTATGTCTGATATCAACATCGCCAATTTGGTAGATGTGGTTCTGGTATTGTTGATTATTTTTATGGTCTCTGCTCCCTTGCTGCAATCAGGTATCGAAGTTGACCTCCCCAAAACAAGATCAGCCGCAATCGATCAACAAGCCGAAGGTGTCGTTATCACAATTGACAATAAAGGGGGAATGTATATCAACGATATCTGGGTTCGGCTGGACAATTTTGAAAATGCCCTTCATACTGAAATGCAGGCAAAAAATACTAACAATGTCTATATTCGGGGGGATTCGGCAGTTTCCTACGGGGTAGCTATTCAGGTTGTGGCTAAATTAAAAGAGATGGGGATTGATGGTATTGGACTGGTTACATCTCCTATCGAATCCAAATCCCGCAAATAAGGATATGAACTGATGTCCCGCGACATAATATTTTCTGCTGTCCTTCATATAATTTTCGTGGGTATAGTTTTGGTATCTTCTCCGTTTAAACTAAAAGGCAATGTCGCATTTGATGAAATAATCAGAGTGCAGCTTACAGCCCCATCTGAAATCAAACCTTCTGAACCGGTCGCATTGGAACCGGTATCTATTCCGGAACCGGTCTTTGATGAACCGGTAGATATCCCGATATCTGATCCAAAAACAATGAAAGAAGCCAAGCTGACACCGAAAGAAAAACCCAAACCCAAAAAGACTGAGTCTAAACCAAAAACACAAAAGCAGACTGGCAACTCTCAAAAATCCGGAAACACAAATAATGGTGATTCTAAAGAGATTAAAACAGGCGGTGGATCACCCTTTGCTGGTGCGACTATCGACAATGCCAGCTTTGACTATCCCTATTGGTTCACCCAGGCCTTTAACAAGATTGCATCTAATTTTAGAAATACGTTTCTGTACGATGGCACCCTGGTTTGTGTCGTCTATTTTCAGGTTATAAAATCAGGCCGGGTGCTTGAATTGCGGGTTGAAAATTCATCAGGCTTTTCAGAATTCGATGCGGTCTGTATCAGAGCAGTTGAAAGCTCAAAACCTTTTCCTCCCCTGCCGGATGATTTCAGGGATGAAATTATCGGCATAACATTACCATTTAAAAGCAATTGAGGTTGATAATGCAACGGACATCTATATTATCTTTTCTTTTCTTTCTTATGATTTGTATCTCAAACATAAATGCTCAGGATAATATCCGCAATATTTTCTTCGATACCATTCGAGCGGGTGATATCCGCTCAACTCCAATTGGCGTGGATGAGATGAAATATGTCGGCAACCAGTTTATCACTCAAGATGATTCCTCAACAATGCGCTGGGTCACGAATATCATTCGCAAGGACATTGATTTTTATGCCAACTTCAAACTTATTCCCCTTGATTCCTTTTTTATAAAAGTGTATGAAATCGCTGAGATCGATCTTCTGGGCTGGAAACGTTTAGGGGCTGATTATATGGTCAAACTTGATGCAGAGTTTCCCGGGACCAATCTGCGTGCCCGATGGAAACTCTTTGACACGAATACCTCGCAGGAAATTGCCAAAGGGAATTTTGAATACCACAAAATGTACTGGCGGGAAATTGCTCATAACATTGCTGATGAAATCGTGCACAAGCTTACCGGTGAAGAAGGAATATTCCGCACAAAAATTGTCTATGCCAAAAAGATCGGTAGCGCCAAAGAGCTATTCATAGCTGACTACGATGGCGCCAATGAACGCCAACTAACCAAAACAGGATCAATCAACATCTCTCCCTTCTTCACGCAGGATGGACAATATGTTTATTTCACATCGTTCATGGATGGTGACCCGCAGTTATATAAAGCAAAAGTTGAAAATGGTAAAGTTGAGCGCGTTGCAACCTATCCTGGATTAATTGCCGCTCCGGCTTTATCCCCCGATGGAATCAAAATCGCCTGTGTGTTGACCAAAGACGGCAACTCGGAAATCTATGTTCTTGATCTAAATGGCCGGGTCATAAAACGCCTGACCAATCATCGGGCCATCGACTCTTCCCCTTCGTGGTCTCCCGATGGGAAGCAGATTGTTTTTTCCTCCGACCGTACCGGTTTTCCGCAGTTATATATAATGGACGCTGATGGTCTCAATACCCGCCGCCTTACATACGAAGGGAACTACAACGACTCTCCGGTCTGGTCTAAGCGGGGCGAACGGATAACATTTGTCAGCCGCTCCAAACGGGGACGGTTTGATATTGCTTCGATCGATACCAGCGGACATGATTATCGTGTCCTTACCAGAGCGGGTACGAATGAGAATCCGCATTTCAGCAGTGATGGGAAGCATTTGATTTATTCATCGACGAGATCGGGCGGTAAGGATCTATATACGATGGACATCACGGGCCGCAACCAGCGTCGTTTGACCCTCTCCGGTAATTGCTCAAATCCATCCTGGGGGGCCGTGGCGAGGTGAGAATTAAATTCTAATTTTCAAGATGTTCATTCGCTATTAGTAGATTATACCACTTTTTAATTTCTGCCCAACCTCTCGAATCAGGAATTCCAATGGGATCGATATATTGTATTTCTTCATTCTGTGCCCATAGAGCTTCACATGATCTTCTTGGAAATTTCCATAATAATGAATCTACAAATTCCTTTTTAAACTCACAATGGTCAGAATGTATAAACTGATCCCATGAAATTTTCAATTCATCTTCATCTTTTATATCAATGACTTCTATTTGTTCTAAATTTCTCTTTGCAACCGCTCCCCACGCATCTTCCAGAATTGATACAGCACCATCATCATTTTTAGAAGCACCAAATCCAAAAATGGTTAAAATATATGCATTCTCGAGATTCTTTTTTATTTCCCTCCAAGCTGCAACTATAAATGGATTTTCTTTATAATTTTTCTTTGTTATCGGATAAAGAAGGTTGACTTCATCAAAATCATTTAAACATTTTGGGCATTTAGATCCTCTTTCACCTAGTTGTTTATCATGATTACAAAATCCAATAGCAACATTTCCATGTAGATAAGCTACATGAGGCATACTTATCCATCTTTTATTTCTTTTCATTGCTTGCCACAATAATGGATCCCAGTTAAATGTAGCTATTACATCTTTTGGCCTTAATGAAATTGCAAGAAAATCATAAATAGTAGGTTCATCTGTTATTACGAGTGATTGGAAGTATTTGAATATAGTTGATTCAAGTTCCATTAGACATAAATCATTTCCATCAAGGTGTATTTTGCTATAAATCTCTTCAAAGTTATTATTATCATATTGAATACCATGATTTTTTAGAATTTTATCCAATCCACATACGGTAATCAGATTATTCATTAAAGGTAGAAATTTACCGTTTTTATCACCATTTGGAAATGCTGCCCGACTTGCTCCCGCTCCAAGAATTACAACATGAGGTCTTCCCATTGATGTATCTTTGATTATATCAAATTCTTCTTCTGTCATTTTATTCCCTCACCCAAATTATTATACTATTTCCTCCCCAACCGTCTCACAAACAACTCCCTTGCCTTTTGCAACGCCTTGCCCCGATGTGAGACGGCGTTTTTTTCTTCCATAGACATTTCGGAGAATCGTTTCTTAGCTGGGGGATAATAAAAGACCGGATCGTATCCAAAACCATTCCCAACGGCTATATCTTCTGCGATAACACCTTCAACCGATCCTTCGACAGTATCAGTTGTACCATCCCCCCAGTTGATAGCAATAACGCATTTGAATCGGGCGGTTCTCTTTTCTTCAGGAATATTTTTAAGCTCTTTGATCAGTTTATTATTGTTATTTACAGGGTTGCCATCTTCTCCGGCATAACGGGCGGAATAAACACCCGGCGCACCATTCAGCGCGTCAACCTCAAGTCCGCTATCATCGGCGAGAGATGGAAGATCGCAGAACTCGGCAATAGCATTGGCTTTTAAAACGGCGTTTTCGGCGAAAGTCTTCCCGGTTTCTTCGACATCGGGAAATTCCAGAAAGTCATCGGCAGTAAGAATTGTAATAGGTAAATCAGCTAATAGCTGTTTGATCTCTTTGATTTTCCCTTTGTTGTTTGTCGCGAGAATAAGCTGCAAGAGGTGGAACCTCCCTCATTTGATAATACATTTTATTCATTCGGCGGAGACAAGCCCCGCCTCTACGCGTAATGTCGAAACCGCAGGGGTTTAGACCTACAAATACTTTGGAATCCTACCCAACATATTCTTTGGTAGCCCACCGCTTGGAGGTTGTCCCAAAAGTAAATAATATGGTTATATTGCGAAAATTTGTTTGGATATGTAAAACCCAAATTGCTCTTTGGCAATACCTTCGAAATTCCCACCGCAAGCAGATGGGGCACTACAAACAAAAATTCATAGTTATGGGACAACCTCCTTGCGGTGGGTTTACAGTTCAAACAATATGGCAGGTTCGAAGACGAACCTTCCCTAGTAAGCTCTTCAACTCCTACGAGTAATACGGGTTCGTTCCGGAGTCGTGATCGGTGTCGTCGAGGACTTCGGTTATTTCCGGTAACTTGGCACGGATAGCTTTTTCTATGCCGCTCTTGAGAGTAACATTCGCCGAGGCGCATCCCTGACAGCCGACGCTCAGGCGGACATAAACTTTAGTTCCTTCGACACGGGTCAGTTCCGCCATTCCGCCATGCGATGAAATATACGGATTGATCTCTTCGGCAAAAATCTTTTCAATCTCTTTGCGTATTTTCTCTTCGGTAGGGAGTTTTGATTTCAGGTCATCGGTTATTAACTTTTTACCAGTGGCAATTACTTCACGAACAGAAGCGCCGATTTTTTTACCAAGTTCCACCCAGGAATCAGAATTTGATTTTGAAATTGTCAGGACATTACCGGCGACTAAAACACTTTTGATGCCTTTGATTTTAAACAAAGCTTCCGGCAAAGGAGAATCTTTGGCCATCTCTTTATTGCGGAAATTAAACGACCCCTCGATAAATCCGGGATGGTCGACAATAAATTTGCAGACATCCGGGTTCATCGTCGGTTCACCGGTTATCTTAATTTGTGTATTAGCTGACATGTTGATACCTCATTTTTATACGCTGAAACCTTTAGGAACTTCGTTAGCCTTACTTAAACGGTACAGATGCTTGTAGGTATAAATTCCGGTATTGTGGCCATCGGAGAAGTCAAGCGACAAACCGTAATTCCCCACCTTGTTCATTTCTTTGATGCTGATTTCAAGCGGGACAGCATTAGGATCAAGAGTTCGTTTGCCGGAAACTTCATCCACACAGGAGGCACAGCTGCAGTTGATTCTGAGATCATAAGCGGAAAAAGTATCAACATTCCCCCCCGGCCAGCGAACCACCAGAGATTGGGGTGTGGTTAATTTTATACTCTCCGGTTCATCCATTGCCGTTCTACCGCTCATTTTTTCAAGCGACTTTTGCAATTGTTCAGCCAATTTAATATAGGCTTTAGCAGAAGGAGATTCGGCTGATTTTTCAATCAAGGGAACACCCATCTCACCACTAAGCATAATTTCCGGATCGAGAGGGATACTTCCAAGAAAAGCAACATTCATTTCATCAGCCAGCTTTTGCCCGCCGCCTGAGGAAAAGATTTTTGTCTCTTTATTGCAGTGGCCACAAACAAAGCCGCTCATATTTTCGACAATACCGAGAATGGGAACTTTCACCTGCTCAAACATTTTGAGACCCTTTTTAGCAACATCAAGAGCAACAGCCTGCGGAGTTGTCACAATGACCGCCCCGGTCAACGATGCTTTTTGTGCCAGAGTAATCTGGACATCACCCGTTCCCGGCGGAAGATCTACCAACAGATAATCAAGCTCGCCCCATTTAACAGAACCTATAAACTGCTGAATCACCTGGGTAGCCATCGGAGCCCGCCAGATAACAGGGGCATCATCGGTCATCAGAATTCCCATTGAGATAAAATCAATCCCAAATCTCGAGACCGGTTCCAGATAATTATCACCTACCCCCGGTTTCTCTCTTGAACCCAGCATACCCGGCTGGCTGGGGCCATAAATATCGGCATCCATTAAGCCAACTTTGAATCCGGCTTCTTTCAGGGCAATAGCCAGATTTACAGAGACCGTTGATTTGCCCACTCCCCCTTTGCCGCTGGCGATTGCTATAATATTTTTAACACCGGCAATTCCCGGCTGGTCAGGCTTAAATCTATTTTCTTTACTCATTTCAAATCCTTCTATGCTAAAACATTCTCATCAAGGTTGTTACATTTATTAAACAGCTTTTAAAGCATTTTGTTCATAATCTCATTTTTATTCGGTGATATTTTCTTCCTCCACTTCTTTTTTTTCTCTTCGTCCCGTAAGTTTTACGACAAGAATTGAGATTTCGTAGAGAATATATAACGGAATAGCCAGAAGAACCTGGGTGAAGACGTCAGGAGGGGTGATAATCGCTGCGATAATTAATATTCCGACAATGGCATAGCGTCTTGCTTTGGAGAGCATTCGGCTGGTTATTATCCCCATTCGACCCAAAAAATAGGCGATGATCGGGAGCTGAAAACCACAGCCAAAAGCAACTAATAACAATCCTACAAAACTGATGTAACTACTAATAGTGATATTGTTGATCACCTGGCCTTCGGAAAAACTCATCAGAAATTCAAAAGCCAGGGGAAGCACCATGATATAACAAAAAGCGGCGCCAATTAAAAATAGAATCGTTGAAATAAATACCAGAGGTAAAATTGTCAGCTTCTCCCGTTTATATAATCCAGGAGCGATAAAAGCCCACATCTGGTAAAAAACAACGGGCAGCGAGGCTATGATCCCTGTAATAATGGCAATTTTCATATAGGCGTAAAAGGCACCAGTAACCTGAATATTATAAAGCTGAATTTCATCTCTAAGGGGAATTCTTATAAATTGCACTAATTTATCAGCGAAATAAAAAGCCACGACCGAGAATATTACAATTGTAATAGCTGCTTTAAGCAGTCTTCGGCGTAGCTCTTCGAGATGATCAATAAATCCCATTGCTTTGGTTTTTGACTCTTCCTCTATTTCTTCGATATTATCCATAATCTGTTGAATTTCGGGCTGATCAGTCAAAAAGTCAATGGCATAATTCATTGGGACAAAAGCTTCTTCAACTTATAGCCAATTGATTGTTTTACAATAAATAATGAAAATATTGCAATTTATCGGCAAATATGAGTATATTAAGGAGAAATTAAAAATAAGGTAAGACTATGATAAAGATATTGGATAGAATAAAAAATTTAAGACCCTACAAAGCCGGTAAG
>CAYPUP010000013.1:0-14260 GCA_964413795.1 uncultured Ignavibacteriales bacterium | reverse complement strand
AACACTAAAGTCACTTGTCAGAAAAACGCCATTAGATTTTCTTTTTTTTAGTGTTATTGTAGATTCGTAATTTGATTGCTTTTTAAAAACAATATTCTTAAAGAAGTTTTCTATCTCCTCAGGACTTCGGTTTTCTTCGATTTGTGTTATATTTATATTATGATTCATGCTAATTATAGTATACAAATTAAACTTATAAATCAAGTAAAATTTAATTTATAAGTTTTATATTAAAAAACAAAATACAATAACAAATGAGATTCAATTTCATGTCGGGTTATATACCTATTTTCACGGAATGACTTTTTATGTTTTACATGTTAATTTATTTCTTTCAATACTAATGTCCCATTGCTACATATAAACAATCTTTCTATATTCCCGCATGTTATTTTTGGGTGAAATGGCCGGTATTGGCACCTCGTTTTTTTGGTCGTTTACATCGATATATTTTTCCGAAGCTGGAAAACTTATCGGATCGTTTAACGTCAATAAAATCCGCCTCGCTATGGCGGCTCTTATATATACGATTATACTTACTTCTCTTCATGGCTCCCCAATCCCTGAAAATGTAAACTACACTCAATTGTACTGGCTGGGGTTGTCAGGATTGATTGGTTTGTTTTTTGGTGATGCCTGCGGATTCAAAGCCCTGGTAATGATCGGTCCCAGACTGACAACCCTTATTTACGCCGTTACGCCGGTTATAACAACTCTGATAGCCTGGATATTCCTTGGTGAGGTTTTATCTCTTTATGATTTAGCAGGTATCGCAGTGACAATTTCAGGAATTACCTGGGTGGTGGCGCATCGGAAGTTTTCGAGACAGCAGGTATTTTCGACAGATGGTGATCATCCCGATAAAGGATCATTATTTAAAGGGATCATGTTAGGTTTGGGGGCAGCATTGGGGCAGGCGGTCGGTTTGGTTCTCGCTAAAAAGGGGATTATGTTTTCCGGAAGTGAAATGAATCCGATGGATGCCTCGTTTATAAGGATAATATTTGCAATGGTAGGAATCTGGCTTTTATCCGGAATGAGAAGTAACAAAGTTACTCTTATAGAAATATTGAAAAATAAGAAAGCTATGGTTTACAGTTTTGGCGGGGCGGTGTTTGGACCGTTTCTGGGTGTGTGGTCGTCTTTGATCGCTGTTAAGTATCTTGAAACCGGAGTGGCTTCGACTCTTAATTCATTAACGCCGGTCATGATTCTGCCGATTCTGGTACTCTATTATAAGCAAGAAGTGCCACTTCGGGCATGGCTCGGGGCAATTATTGCTATTGCAGGGATTGCCATTATTTTCTTAGGGTAATAATGTTTCTTGATTACAGAAAATTTCTGGATTTCCTAAATGAGCATTATAGCTCAGACGAGTGTATCAAAGCTCGTTTGGTTGGATCTAGAAGAGAATTTGACAGCGGGTATTTTGATATTGTAAGATTTTTTGGTAATGAAGCGATTGACCCTCATGATGTAAAAATAAAGTATTTACCTGGCCAGTATGAATTAAAAGATCAACTTATTGAAAAGTTTGCCAGAGAGATTGAAAATGAGCTTAAAGAGCAGGGGCGGATGTATGACGGACCATTTGTTTCAAGAGCCATCCTTGATGGTTTTTATGAGAGGATAATTCTTCAGAAATGCAGATACGGCACTTTCGCTGGGAGTTGTTTTGCTCTTGATGAAGAAAATGATATTTTTGGAGAGTATAAGACCCTAAGGAACTACTACATAAATCAAAAATATTCTGGTCTTGAGGATCACCCTTTAGCTCTATGTCTGGGTATCTGCGGTGTTCTTATTATTAAAGATCAAAAAAAAAGGCAAGGCCTCTTGATGGAACGAAGCGGGAATTTGGCCTCTCTTGAAAATTCAATCGGACCTTCGGCGGCAGGAACGGTTGACTATACTGAGAAGTATAAAACATTGGTTGAGTTGATAGTTGATGCTTTAGGATCAGAGATTCAGGAAGAATTAAATCTAACCAGTGAAGAATATGAAATAACCCCCTTAGCTTATGCCCGTGAGATTTTTCGAGGAGAGAAGCCGCAGATTTTTTGTATGATTAAATCAACGCTAAGTCAGAAAGAGATCTCTGATCGACTTGATTCAATACAAAAACCAGAAGAGTTTAAAAGTTATCAGTTTGTTGATTTGGATGATATTATTTTCCAAAAGATCAAGCCTAATCATGAAGCTCTGATGAACTGCTTTTTAATCGAAGAGTATCTAGACAAGAACAAATAGAACAGGCTCCGCCTGTTAGATGGTGCGGAGTTCGAGGTTGACCCAGACACCGCTGTAGATGATGGTCATTATCCCTTTAATATCAGCGGCCCATCCCTGTCCCAGCATGTAGATATAGCAGAAAAGAGTCAGTCCGAAAAATATTTTAACTAATCCGGAGTGGTAAAGAGATCTTAAAAAGCTGACAACTCCACTCAGGAGAAAGAGGGCAATCAGGGCTGGTGACACCAATGCGGCCAGCCATACCCAGAAATTTATATCACCGTTAATATTGGCAATCGTGCTATTGACCGGGATGTTGTACAGGAGATAGAGGTGGTAGCTGAAAAAGAGGACAGCCATTGCAACATATAAAAGTCCTTCCTGGAGTTTTAAGCTAAGATCTTTTAGTCCAGCCATAGCGAAAAAAAGAGCGGTTGCTATTAGTCCGGTCAGGAAGTAGTAGTTACTGTTCGCTAAAAGATAATTTATTGATTCTTCTATCATATTTTCACCTTTGCTGATAATAATAGAAGTAAGAGTTGTGCCAATTCTGAGATGTATTATTTGCTTTCAGCTATCTTGTTATCATTCAATTTATTAGGACTGATTTTTAGTGGTAAGGCCGGAGTTATTTTGAAAAAAATTTCAATTAATATTTGCATATAAATACATGATTAGGAATAAAAAAACCCACTCCGTTTAGAGTGGGTTTTTTAAAGTTTTCTTATTAATTATACATCAAGTTCGTCAGGGTCGGTGTGTGGTTTGGTGAGGAACTCCTTTTGTTCAGTGATTTCTTCAGGACGGCGATTTTTGAGCTTCCCTTTGTATTTTTTCAACTGGCTGACAGCTTTGTCAACGGCGACTTCAATTGAATTATACAAATTATCTGAATCACCGGAGCCGGTGATTACATGATTATAGACACTTACCTTCAACTCAGCTATACGACGGTGCTTTTCCTGATCGAGGATTAGTTCGGCGGAGACAATGTTATCAAAAAAACGGGTGAGCCTTTCCATTTCCTCTTCGGCTTTTTCCTTAATGTTGGGGGTGAGGTCAAAATGGCGGGCTGTTATTTTTTTCAGCATGGGAATTTCTCCTTTCCATGCATTTAAATATTAAATCAAATGTCAGTCAATGGTTGCTGAATACCCTCATTTCTGAACACTTTATATACAATATTATACAATCCTATCTCAGCATAATATAAATTTGTTTTTGAATCGACAATTTTTTTAGTTTGATTTCAATTATTTTCAAATTGAATACCTATATAATATACGTATGTTCAGGGAGAGAATTATAGTTTTTGTTCAGTAATATCATGCCGAATCGCCATCCTATAGCTACGGTTAAGGCAAGACCGGGTATTCCGGTAAGCAAAAGGCTATACTCGTTTGCGCAGACGGGCTGATTGAATCTTCAGTTCTTCCCGGTATTTGGTCACGGTACGGCGGGCCAGTTTTATGCCTTCTTCGTTCAATTGGCGATAGATCTGCTGATCGGAGAAGGGTTTATCCGCCGGTTCGTTTTTGATAATATCTTCTATCCGCTGTTTTACCGACCGCTTGGACATGTCGTCGCCGTCATCACGAGCAATACCTGAATTAAAGAAATATTTAATTTCATAAACACCCAGCGGAGTCTGAACATATTTGCTGTTGGAAACGCGGCTTATGGTGGCCACATTCATATTGACCATCTGGGCTATATCTTCCATTATCAAGGGCTTAAGAAAGGCGGAACCCTTATCGAAAAAGTCCTTTTGTCTTTCGATAATTGATTCCATCACCCGGATCATGGTCGAGCGGCGCTGGTTGATGCTGTTAAGAAGCCATCGGGCTTGTTCCAGTTTCTGGCGGATATAATCTTTGGTATCTTTGGATGATTTATTACCCCGTTTAATCAAATTACGATATCCGGTATTTATTCTCAGACGGGGGACATGGCGGTCATTATGAAAGACAATATATTCATCACCGTATCTTTCAACTATCAAATCGGGGATAACCGGCATAGCGGCTGAATCAAAACGCCCCTGAACCGGTTTGGGGGAGAGTCCTTTGATGATCAGCATAGCCTGCTGGGCTTTTTCAAGGGTTACACCCATCAGTTTGGAAATCTGAAGCATAGATTTGCGGTCGAGTTCATGAATATGTTCTTCAACCAGGTGATAGGGGAGGCTGTTTTCCAAACCCTTATCTCTAAGCTGAATCAGTAATGATTCCTTGAGATCACGAGTTCCAACTCCGATAGGGTCAAAACGCTGAATATATTTAAGGATTTCTTCTATTTTTTCTGAACTCATATCGAGTTCTTTAGCCATTTCCGGAACGCTGATAGAGAGGTAGCCTTCGGGGGAGATATTACCAATGATATATTCTCCGATAAGATGCTCCTCATCGGTTAGCTTCAAAAATGATAATTGTTCCAGCAGGTGCTCATAAAGATTAGTTGTATGTGGGGCTGTGCTTTCAAAAGTATCTTCTAAATTCTCTCTCTGTTCGCTTACTTTGTATCCTTCATCGTTATCAAACAGATAATCATCCCACTCAACCGGTTCGGTTTCTTTGTCGTCTTTGACAGGTTCTTCAATCCCGATTTCTTCCGGAGATTCCTGATCAACTTCCAGCTCTTCGATCTCTTCGAGAAGAGGATTAGTAGCTAATTGATAGCGGATAGTCTGTTCCAGCTTTAAGACCGGCATTTGCAGCATTTTCAGTGATTGGATAAGCTGCGGCGCCAGATTCTGGGAAAGCTTAGCATGTAATCCGAGTTCTAATTTCATAATTCAACCTGTGTCTTACCAGTTGTTTTTTTCCTAAAAACCTCGCTTCTACCAATATTATCGGACTCAGGAAGAATAGATTTAAGCCGAGAGTAAATATCGTTCATATATTGTACAACTATGGTTTGAGGTTAGTTTAGTTGAAATTTTTCTCCCAAATAAATTTTTCTGGCTTCCGGATCATTAGCCAGATATTCAGCCGTACCGGATTTTAATATTTTTCCATCACACATTATATAGGCTCGATTACAGATAGACAGGGTTTCTCTGACATTATGGTCGGTAATCAAAACTCCCAACCCTCTTTCAACGAGACGTCCGATAATTTTTTGAATATCTTCAACCGCAATCGGGTCAATTCCGGCAAAAGGTTCATCAAGGAGCATAAACTTGGGGTTTGAGACCAAAGCTCTGGTGATTTCTACTCTTCTGCGTTCACCTCCGGAAAGGGTAAAGGCTTTATTTTTCCTAAGATGAGTAATATCAAGCTCTTCCAATAGCTCTTCCAGGCGTGCTTTACGTTCCTTGCGTCTTAATTTTTGAAATTGCAGCACTGACCATAGGTTTTCTTCGACAGTCATTTTCCTGAATACCGAGGCTTCCTGAGCCAGATAACCTATTCCCAATCGGGCTCTTCGATACATTGGAAGACGACTGATATTGCGATCTTCTAAATAAACTTTTCCACCATCGGGTCTGATAAAGCCAATAATCATATAAAAGGTAGTTGTTTTACCTGCCCCGTTAGGTCCCAGAAGACCGACTACTTCCCCCGGGTTTACCTCTATAGAGACTCCATTTACAACGGGTCTTTTATGATAAAATTTATCCAGTTTATCTGATCTTAAGATAGTCATATTCTAATATACAATATTTAGTTTATAATACAGCATAAAATTTGCTGTTGTTTTTCATTTTCTTGAAATTTATACTTTGAAACGAGATAAAATATCATAAATTTCATAAATCTCTGGCAAATGAATAAGGTTCAGGGGTATATGATAAAAAGTATTGAATAAAACCGAAGGAATAAGTGTGAAAAAATACTTAACAATTCTGGTACTCTTTCTGATAGTTGGGGGATGTTCCCAAAAATCTCCTCAAAGTGAAGCTGATCAGCTTTTCAAGGAGGCCGTGCAGTTAACTGAAGATTATAAGTTTGAAGAAGCTCGGGCAAAATTTATAAAGTTGAGTGAGCTTGAACCAAATGAACCGGGCGGGTATTTTGGTTTGGGACTAATTTATGAAAAGCAGTTTTTATTTTATGATGCTCTTGAAGTTTATATAACAATAAAAAATACGAGGCCAACTTTTACTCCTGCTCTTGAAGGCTGTTGGAGGTTGTACAATTATTTTGATTTATATGATGAAGCGTTGCAGTTAGCGGGTGCTTATAATAAAGTGCAGCCGGAACAACCGGAATCAAAGATTATGTTAGCCAGAGTGTTTATTAATGGCTCTACCCCAAAAAGAGCGGAATCTTTTCTTGATACGGCATTAATCATGGGTGGTAATGTGAATATAATAGATTTGATCAGAGCCCAATATTATATCTCAGTTCAAAAAGCGGATTCGGCTGAACTTTATTACCAGAGTGGCTTATCAGTTTCTGATCCTGCACCCGAAGTTCTTATGGAGGCAGCTTATTACCTTGAAAAAAAGGGCTTGATTGATTCGGCTGTGGTTATGAGTCGAAAAGCCATGAATCAAAAAATTGATTACAGCATTTGGTATGATCATTATCAATTGGCGATAAGAAATCAATATTTCAATGAAGCAGGGCAGGTAATAAAGAAGTTTAAAGAAGCGCATATTCCGGAGGAGGCTGTAACCACTCTTGAGGCATTATATCATTATGCTGCGGGAAACTTCACCCCATCACGCCACTATCTCGATAAAATGGTTAGCTATGCTCAGAAGACAATGAGTTTTCTCATGTATGAGATTGAAATTAGGGGACATTATGGAGATGAAATAACCCTGATGCAGAATTATGATGTTATCCAGGACTTAATGAAGGGAAAAGATAGCGAACCGGAGTATGCCGAATTAATGGTATATTTGTCATCCATGCTTTATACTGATGTAATGATAGATATGTCCGGGGTGACAAAAATAGAAGAAGTTTCGACAAAGTATTTCAGTAAACCGGATTATTATTTAAGAAATGCTTATCTTTATTATCGAACGGGCCAACAGGACGAATTCAATACCAAAGTTGATAATGTCTTGAATAGCCACGAAAGACACCCTAATTGGCTGACTGGTCTGGGTGATATTTATAAAGATCAATCCCTTCAGCGATACGAAGATGCCGAGAAACTTTACAAAGATGCCCTTGATATTGATAAATGGTACCGCCCGGCATTTGCCGGTTACGTTGATATGTTTCGCCTTTCGAATAGGTCCGGCAAGGCTATTGAGTTATTTGGAAAATATCCGCATTTTGAGGAAAATTATCCTGAGTTAGCCATTTTAAAAGCTCTTTGCTTTATAGAAAATAATAAGACAGAAGAGGGGATTAATCTTTTTCTTAATAAAATTGGATATTTAAAAGGAAATTTGGGCTGGTTCAAAAAAATGCTTAAAGCATTATATCATACAAGTAATGCAAGTGACAAAGTTCGCTTTGCAGACTGGTTAAGTGACAATGAACAGGAAAATACAGAGGCCTTGACTTTAGCATCAGATATTTATTGTGAAACAAAAAATTATGAGAAGGCAAAACAAATCGCTGAAAAGGCATTAAGTCTTGATACAGAGAATTTGACAGCATCAGCGATGAAGGCACGGGCTATATATTATCTTGGGAATGTTGATGAAGCAATAAGACTACTAAAAGAGAATAACGAGAAAGACAAATCCCATATTGAAAATAATATGTACCTGTCTCTGATAATGGCCCTGGAGGGAATAGAACCAAACAATGCGGAAAATATGGCGCGCAAAGCGGTTTTTGACTCTTATAGCGCTTTTAAACCCTGGCTTAATCTCTCCAAAGTTTACTACAATACCGGGCGGTTCGATCTGGCCCGAGGTGAAGCAGCCAAATTAAGTCGTTCTCATAAAGATGATCCTGAGCAACCCGAGGCTGTCTTCCAATGGGGGATGGCTTTGTATATGGAAAGCAATGACGAAGCGGCTGAGAAACTTCAGGAGGCAATTGATCTGGGATTAAGGGGTGAAAGTTTGACTATTGCCAAAGAGACTTTGAAAAAAATATAATATTATATAAATATTTTATTACAGATAGCCTTGCAATTGAATTTGCAGGGCTATTATATTGTGGTTTAAAGATTCAGATAACAGGAATTCCAGATCAAAAGATGGATGATCATAATTACAGAAAAATACTTATAACCGGCGGAGCAGGATATATTGGGTCAGTTCTGACCGGACTCCTCCTGAGTTCCGGTTTTAAAGTTAGGGTTATAGATAATCTTTCTTATGGGGGGGAGTCTCTTTTGGGCTATTTCCCCCATCCTGATTTTGAATTTATTAAAGGTGATATTTGCAGTAGTAATGATGTCGATGAAGCACTGGATGGCATTACAGGAGTAGTACATCTGGCGGCAATTGTTGGAGATCCAGCTTGTAAAAAAAATCCTGAATTAGCGACAAAAATAAATAAAATTGCTTCGGAAATGTTATGTGAAAAAGCCATTGATGCCGGGGTTAAAAGGTTTGTTTTCGTTTCAACTTGCAGCAATTACGGGAAAATGGATAAGGCTGATGTCTATGTTGACGAAAACAGCCCCTTAAATCCGATCTCACATTATGCCGAATTAAAAGTAGGCTTCGAAAATTATCTCATGACCAGCACTAATGAAAATTTCACTCCGGTCTGTCTTCGTTTTGCAACCGCGTACGGTTTATCGCCGCGTCCCCGTTTTGATCTTACGGTTAATGAATTCTGCCGGGAATTATTTTTGGGGAGGGAGCTTGGAGTTTACGGCGAGCAATTCTGGCGCCCTTACTGCCATACCCGCGATTTGGCCAATGCCTGCCGTCTGGCGTTGATGGCTTCCGATGACATTGTAGCGCATCAAACTTATAATGTTGGCAACACTAATGAAAATTACACAAAAAAAGATATTGTGGATTTGATTCTAAAAAGGCTGCCACACAGAAAAGATATTGTCAAGTTTGTAGCTAAAGATGAAGACCCTCGTGACTATCGGGTTAACTGCGACAAAATTAAAAAAGCGTTACGGTTTATTCCGGTATATACTGTAAAAGACGGCATCGATGAATTAGTAAATGCGATAAGCTGTGGTATTATTGCTAACCCGGATAATAGGGCATACAGGAATTTATAGGATGGAAACTGTAATTTTAGCCGGAGGAAAAGGGAGCCGGTTAGCCCCATTCACCTCTGAAATTCCCAAGCCTTTGGTAAGGGTAGGTGATATTCCGGTTATAGATATCTTACTTCAAAGATTAAAATTACATGGGGTTAAAAAGGTAACAATTGCTGTTAACCATCTTTCACATTTGATAACCGCTGCTTTGGGTGATGGAAGCAAATATGGTCTGGATATCGTTTATTCCCACGAAGAAGAACCCCTTTCGACCGTTGGACCTCTTAAACTGATCAGAAATCTCCCGGAAAATTTTCTGGTCGCCAATGGGGATATAATAACCGATCTGAATTTTAAAGAGCTATATCAATTTCATCTTAAAGCCAAAGCATTAGTGACCGTAGCTGTTTATCAGCGAAAGGTGCTGAGTGATTTTGGGGTTATTGAAGTTAATGAAAGCGGGTATGTGAGTTCATTCCGGGAGAAGCCGGTTTTTGATTTTACCGTTTCAGCCGGTATATATGTCTTCTCGAAAAAAGTTCTCGATTTTATTCCTGATGGTAAAAAATATGGATTTGATGATTTAATGATCTCTCTGCTCGAACAATGCTTACCGATTGCAACGTTTCCTTTTAATGGGTACTGGTTGGATATTGGCAGGGTTGAAGATTATCAACAAGCTAACAATGATATTGAAATTATCCGGAATTTGATCAAGACTTATTATTGACATACTATTAGTTAAATATTTATAGTATTGGCATACGCTGTGTTATATGATTGGCAGTGCTTTTGTAAATTGGCAGGTGTTACCTGTATACATGACAGCATATACCACCCATATAAAAAATAAGAAATAATTGCTTATATCATGGCGTATAACGGTTAGCTATAAATTTAAAGGAGTTCTTGATGGGAAAACCGGCAGCAAGACAGGGAGACATGACTGTTCATGGGGGGACAATTGTGGTTGGCTGCCCCACAGTCCTTATTGGCGGCATGCCGGCAGCCAGGATGGGAGATATGCACACTTGCCCCATGCAAACGCCCGGAACGCCTCCGATACCGCATGTTGGCGGTCCAATTGCTATCTCCAGTGCTCCCACAGTTTTAATTGGCGGTATGCCGGCAGCATGTGTTGGTGATATGGCTACTTGTGTTGGTCCACCCGATTCGATTGCCCCCCCCGGATGTCCGACAGTTTTGATTGGTCCGGGCGGCGGCGGTGGAGGTGGTGGCGCTGGAGCGGGAAGCGGTGGAGGGAGTGGGCAGGCTCAGGCGGAAACCGGTACCAGTGGACAGGGTGAGGGTGAAGAGGGGGAAGAGGAAGAGGGACATTATCTTGATGTCAGGTTTACCGATCAGGGCGGATTTCCATTAACCGGCCAGGGTTATACTCATACCAATCCGGATGGAAATGTTGCTACAGGCGTTCTGGCCGGAAGACTCAGAAACACCGGGTTGAGTAGTACCGGCAGTCATGAAATAGCACTCCATTCTATTGTCAGCGCCAAATGGTCGGCTTCAAGTGCCCAGGATGGGGAAACGGTGAAGATGCAGGTAGAGACAGCCGGATTTGATGATGGGACAACTGTAGAAATTGAAATCAAGCAGAGAGATTTTAACCGAGCCGACAGAACTATCGAAACAAAGCGCAATCTGACAATAAGCGGAAATAAAGTTGAAGAAGATTGGGTTTATGAATATCCCGAAAGAGACAGAGAAGCAACACAAACTCAAAGACGTACCAGATATTCATCGCCGGTTTATTATTTTGTAGCTAAAATAGAAGGGTATAGCGCTCGTTCTGATATTTTGAATTATAAAGACTGGATTGAAATTGAACTGCTGGACAGTGAAGGTAATCCGGTTGCCAATGCTGATTATGAAATTCATTTTTCCAATGGTGAAGTCAGACGAGGCCAGCTTGACTCCAACGGCCGAGCCAGAGAAGAGCGTGTGCCAACCGCAACCCATGAGATCAGATTTCCAAATAATCCGGAATCGACCGAGAGCAGCAGTAGTACGCAAAGTGAATAAACAGGAGAACAGACTTTGCCCAATGTAGAAGATGATGCCAGCGTACGAGCCAGCGAATATTTGCGTCCTCTTCGATATACCTTCAGACGATCAGCCTCAGGCGGCAGAGGAGGATTTCAATGGGTTTTTGACGAGGGGAGCCTGCAATGTACAGCCGGAGCTGATGCCGGCCAATCATTCTGTTTAGCAAGTCCTCGTGAAAGATCATCATTTACCAGAGATCATCCTAGTTTTGTATATCTTGATTGCGGAGCCTGGGTCGATGACGCTGATGGACGCGGTACAAGAAGAAGAGATTTTGGATTAATCTGCGGTCCACATGTTTACCTTTGCAAATACAGTGGCGATAATGCGGCTCCCTCAAGCGGAGTTTCGCATGTACAAAGCTTTTTCAGAGGGATGGCTACGCAGGGAAGAGGAGTCCGGGTTGTAAAATATGCCAGAATGCGAGAACCATTAGCCCCGGCCACCAGAACAGATAATAATCTCTATCTTTTTATAGCTGATTTTCATCTTCCGCCTGTTTCATGGTTTTACACTACGGCTGATCTGGTTGGTGTGAGCACCGGCTCATCCCGCACACCTCCGGCATGGTTATTAAGTTCTCCTGCTATGCGAAGACAGCGGAATTTTAGATACCGAAATTATTATTCATGCGCTCAATATGGCCGGGAACATCGCCGTCAATTAAGTCATGCCTCGGATATTTTTGCTAATTCAGGGGGAGATTTGGTTGCGTTTTTGGACGGCCTATGCGGTTTAACCACTGATATAAAAAGCCGTCTGCATTTTATAAATCTGGGTGATATGCTTGAAATGTGGTTAGGAAGGGAGTATCATTATATACCAAATCGAACAACACCGAGATTTCGAAGTGCCAACTCCGTTAATCTGGTTTCTGATTGGGGATTGGAAGTTTTAATACAAAATACTCCGGTTTTTGAAGCGTTCAGAAGACTTGGTAGTGCCGGACTAAGGGAAATTAAATTTTTATGGGGTAATCATGATGCCTATACCATGAGTAGGAGCGTGACTTCCCAGCTTACCCTGCCTCAGCGTGATCCTACATATACCGGCTTAAACGGAGATATTTATGCAGAACACGGACATCGGTTTGACAGAAGTAATTTTGATAATATTGAATATCGTCATGTTCTTGGCGGGACGTTGAGCGGCCCTCGAATGGCGAATCTTGCATATCATGTCCCTGTAGCCAGAGCAGCCGAACCAATAGCCAGGGCTGCGGCCGGCGCCTTTCATCCATCGATGCGGGACTGCCATATAATGGGAGCCAGTTTAATACATATGTTCATGAGGTATGATCTTGGAACCAACCCTTTTAGTGTTTATGTCATGGGGCATACGCATAGAAGGGAATTATTAACATTTAATATTAGAGCGGAATATAGTTTGTATGCCGTTGCCCAGTAGGCAACCCTGCTGTTTTTTTGAAGAAATGGTGATAAGATAGGTGTAAAATATGAGTTCAGATAATAAATTAAACAGGTTTAAATTCCCGCTTCCTGACGGGTGGGTTGATCAGTCGGCATATCTGTTTCAGGGACCACAGGTTGATGATCAATATCATAATATAACCCTGCTGATTGATAGGAATCCGCAGGCTGACAGTGTTGAAGAATACGCTCGGCCCCGGATTGATGAAATGCTTAATGCCTTGCCGGGAGCGGAAATTGTCAAGGAGGAGACCAGAGAGCATCCCAGCGGAGGACAGGCAATCGAAGTGGTTTATAAATGGTATCAATCCGATAACAAAGCCTTGCTTCGCAAGCAGGTTTATATTCTTTATGAAAAGATGGCCTGTACTTTTAGCGCTGATTTTACAAAAAAGAGTATGAAAACAATCGGTATTCAGGTCAGCCAGATGATTGACAGTTTTATACCGGAGTTAATGAGTTAGTTTTTTATGGATTTAAATTTTTCAAAATCGACAGACTCCGAACATACGATAAAAGTCGATCCGATACTAATTGCTGCCTTCTGGAGTTCGGTCAAAGCTCCTGCCGGTGGGAAAGCTAAGTTTAAAATTCAGACGGCGTTTGTAGGAACTAATGCCCCGATCAAAGTTGTCGGTAAAAGCGAGAATGGTGAAAATCTCGGGACCATAAACGGCAAAATGCAGAATAATCTTTTCAAAGGTAAATTTGATATTCCGGAAGATATGGAAATCGGGGATCAGGTTTATTTTGAAGTTTCTTTTCCCAAAAACGGGCTTGATGGAGAATCTGAACGGATTCCGGTAGTTCCGATGATAAGAGTGAATAATATGCGATGGAGTGCAACTGAAGCGAGGCGGGGGGACACCCTCACACTGTCAGCCTTTGTTGATGGTGTTCGTGATAATGAAGAATTAGTCGTTACTATTTATGAATATGACCGGGACAGCGTCCATGATAAAATAACCGAACTTCCGGCAACAGTGCATGACGGGCGTATTGAAATAGAATGGGAGTATCAATACTACGAGGATACCGATGAAATCCCGACTCAGGAAGAATTAGACGAATATGGCGGCAGTTACAATCCTCCGGAATATTTTTTTACTATCAAGGTTGAGGATGAGGAATTTGGTTTGAATCAGGAATCGGAGTTACTGCTGTTCAAGGACAGTATTGAAATAGAAGTCACCGATGAAAACGATGAACCGATGAGCAATGCGAACTATACAATTACATTGGCCGATGGAAGCCAGCGGACGGGGACCCTTGATGAAAATGGGTCGGTAGTTTTAGAGGATATCCCGCCGGGTGTATATACTTATGACATAGAAGGTAAACAACAGGAGTAGCAGGAAGGCAGAACTTGTTTTATTTGGTTAAAATAGTTGATTATGAATTGGAAGATTAAGAATTGATTATCAAAAAGTATTATAGAGGCA
>CAYPUP010000012.1:6642-14910 GCA_964413795.1 uncultured Ignavibacteriales bacterium | reverse complement strand
AGTTGATAACTCCGATCGCGATGGAGAAAGAATTGCGCTTTGCGATTCGTGAAGGCGGCCGCACGGTCGGCGCCGGTGTTATTGCCGAGATTTTTGAATAAGGCTTTAAGAAACGGAGAGATGGTAAAATAAAATGCCAAGAGACCGAATTGTATTGGCTTGTGGAGATTGCAAACGACGCAATTACAACACTAAGAAAAATAAACGGTTACATCCGGAGCGGGTTGAGTTTAAAAAATACTGCCCGTACTGTGATAAGCATACTCCCCACAAGGAGACGAGATAATAATTAATGATTACAGGCCAGTAGCTCAATTGGCAGAGTACCGGTCTCCAAAACCGGGTGTTGGGGGTTCAATTCCTCCCTGGCCTGCATTACTGAAAACAGGTGAATGGTTTGGAAAAATTTAAGAGATTTCTCAAGGAAGTTGTTGCCGAGTTGAGAAAGGTCACCTGGCCTACCAAGGATGAATTGGTCGGGTCAACGATCGTCGTGATTGTTGTCTCGCTGGTTGTCGCAATATTTATAGGTATTGTTGATCGTATTCTTGGATTTGGGGTGCAGGCTCTGTTCAGGAGTTAAGGTGGAAATGACTATGCAATGGTTTGTTGTTCATACCTTTTCAGGACATGAACAAAAAGCAAAAAGATACCTGGAATCGGCTATTGTAAATACCGGGCAGGAGAGTAAGTTCGGTCAAATTTTGGTTCCTACCGAAGAAGTGACCGAAATGAAAAGTGGTAAAAGATCCACTTCTACTCGTAAATTCCTTCCCAGTTATTTGCTGGTTGAAATGGATCTGGATAAGGTTACCCAGGATCTGGTGGTTTCCACTCCGGGGATTACAAATTTTGTTGGCAGTGGCGGAAAGCCCAGTCCGCTTCGTTTAGATGAAGTGACCAGGATTGTCGGGCAAATCAATAAAAGCCGGACTGAAGAAGTGGGTGATATACCCTTTCAGGCCGGTGATCCGGTTAAAGTTAATGATGGTCCTTTTGCTGATTTTTCCGGTACGGTCAGCGAAGTTAATATGGAGCGCCGGAAAGTTAAGGTAATGGTCTCGATTTTTGGAAGACCGACTCCTGTGGAATTAGATTTTCTTCAGGTTGAATTGGTAAAAAAATAGTTTGTAGATAATTGGAGAAAATTAGCTCGTGGCTAAAAAAGTAGATGGCATGATTAAATTACAGATTCCTGCCGGACAGGCCAATCCTGCTCCGCCGGTTGGTCCTGCTCTGGGTCAGCGTGGTGTTAATATTATGGAATTCTGTAAAGCTTTCAATGCTCGAACACAGGATGGAAAAGGCATTTTAACACCAGTTGTTATAACGGTATATACTGACAAGTCTTTTTCTTTTATTACCAAAACACCGCCGGCGTCAACTCTGTTAAGAATGGCTGCCAAGGTGAAAAAAGGTTCTGCGATTCCCAATAAAGATAAGGTCGGGGTTATTTCCCGGGATCAGGTGCGCCAGATCGCCGAACAGAAAATGCAGGACTTGAATGCTGCTACTCTCGAGACGGCAATAAGCATGGTTGCGGGAACGGCTCGTTCGATGGGAATTGAAGTAAGTAAGTAGAAATTAACATTCGTTATTACCTGTTGCGCAATTGCGATTTTCAGGGAGAATTGAGGATATGCAGAGATCAAAAAGATTTAAGGAGTATCGGGCTAAAGTTGACCGTGCGAAAAGGTACGGGGTTGACGAAGTAGTCAAAACTTTAAAGGAAAACTCCTACGTTAAGTTTGACGAATCTGTGGAAGTGGCTATCCGTTTGGGTGTTAATCCAAAGCATGCTGACCAGATGGTTCGTGGAACTGTTGCGCTGCCGCATGGAACCGGTAAATCGATCCGAGTGGCGGTTTTTGCTCAGGGTGAGAAAGCTGAAGAAGCAAAAGCAGCTGGGGCTGACATTGTTGGCGCCGAAGATCTGGCTGAAAAGGTCAAAGGCGGCTTTTTGGATTTTGATGTAACGGTGGCAACTCCGGATATGATGAGAGTTCTGGGACCGTTGGGTAAAATGCTGGGACCGCGTGGCTTAATGCCAAATCCCAAAACCGGTACGGTTACAATGGATCTGGCTAAGGCTATTAAAGAGCTTAAAGGCGGTCGTATTGAATTCAGGGTTGATAAACAGGCAAATGTTGCTGTTTCGGTTGGTAAACTCTCATTTGAAGCCAACCAAATCAGTGAAAATATTTTTACTTTCCTGAAAGCTGTTTTGGCAGCCAAACCTTCAGCAGCAAAAGGGGCTTATATTTTAGGTGTCGCTGTCAGCGCCACTATGAGTCCGGGATTCAAACTTGATCACAGCCAGATTCTGGCTGATTTGAAGAAGTAACGAAGAGGAGATCGTAAGATGCCAAACCAGGCGAAAATTACTGCGGTCAGTGAATTAAAAGAACTATTTGAAGGATCCAACTCCTTTTTTGTAACCGATTATCATGGTTTGAATGTCGCTGATATCACGGTTCTTAGAAAAGACCTCAGAGATAAAAATGTTAAATATTTGGTCGCCAAAAATACTCTATTTCTTATTGGCGCCAAAGAAGCCGGTGTGGAAGGACTTGATAAATATTTAACTGGTCCGACTGCAGTCGCTTTTACCAGCGAAGATCCGGCCGTTGCGGCTAAGATCCTCAATGAATCTTTCAAAAAACGTGAGTTACCGCGGATGAAAGTGTTTGTTGTGGACAAAATAAAATACCCTGCTGAAGATATCGGCAAATTAGCAGACCTTCCGTCCAGAGAGCAGTTGCTTTCAAATCTTGTTGCGGCGGTTGAGGCTCCCTTCTCCGAGCTGATTGGGTCTCTTGACGGTTTCTTCAGGAAACTGATTGGTTCTGTTGATGCTCTGGCTGATAAAAGAAAGAGTGAGGGGTAAGTTTAAGATGGGAATTTAATGGAATGGCAACCTCCTGCTTCTGGGCGGTTTCCCACCGCTTGGGGATTTGCTTACCATAATATTTATTATTGCGTTATTGAAATAATTGTTTAATAAAATGTGAGGAACAAAAAGTGTCGAACCCAGTTATTGATGAAATTGTCGACAAGATTGCCGTGTTAAGTGCAATGGATCTCGCCGATTTATCCAAAGCGATTCAGGAGAAATTTGGCGTTACTGCTGCCGCTCCGGTAGCAATGATGGCTGGTCCCGGTGGCGGTGGTGCTGCTGTTGAGGAAGAAAAAACTGAATTTGATGTAATCCTTAGTGGTATAGGCGATAAGAAAATTCAGGTTATTAAGGTCGTCCGCGAACTGACCTCTTTAGGCTTAAAAGAAGCAAAAGAACTCGTTGAGTCTGCTCCTTGCAAAGTCAAAGAAGGTTTATCAAAAGAAGAATGTGCCAAAGCCAAAGAGAAACTCGAAGAAGTTGGCGCTATTGTTGACATTAAGTAAGTTTTAATAATTTTTGCCCGCCGGGAACTTTAATTGCGCCGGCGGGTTCAAATTATTATTGTTATTGACATATTGAATTCCCAAGCCTGTTATGACGGCTGGTGAACTGATAACCCGAATTGCTCCCTTAATCATTATGTTGGGAGAGAATGAAATAGATGACAGGATCACCGCGACCGTACATTGCTATCGCCCATGTTATGACCCGACATGATGTTGGAGTGTTTAACTATGGGTTTTCGTTATTTTATATAGGAGGGTAATACCTTGGCTCGTACAGCGATGGTAGACCGAAAAAGTTTCGGATTGCATATTGATGCGACCGAAATGCCTAATTTATTAGAAGTTCAACTTGATTCTTACAGGGAGTTCCTGCAACCGGATGTTCCTATGGATAAGCGCAAAATGCAGGGGTTGCAGCAAATTTTTACGGATATTTTCCCTATTACGGATATCCACGATAACTATTCTCTGGAATATATCGGCTACCATCTCGGACCCAACAGGTACACAATTGATGAATGCCGCTCCAGAAATATGTCCTATGCCGCTCCGATGCGCGTTACTATGCGTCTGATTGCCAGAGAAGGTGAAGGGGAGAAAAAGGAAGTCAAGGATATTATCGAACAGGATGTTTATCTGGGCGAATTGCCGGTTGTTACTGAATGGGGTACCTTTATTATTAATGGGGCAGAACGTGTTATTGTCAGCCAGCTCCATCGCAGCCCGGGAGTCTTCTTTGATGAATCATATCATGCTAACGGCAAGAGACTGAATTCCGCCAGAATTATTCCTTATCGCGGCTCTTGGGTCGAGTTTTCCACAGATATTAATAATATCATGTATGTTTATATAGATTCCAGAAGAAAAATGCCCGCTACAACCCTTCTGCGTGCTATTGGCTACTCTACTGACGATGACCTGATTAATCTTTTCTATACTGTATCCAAAGTCAACCTGACCAAAAAAGATTCCTCTGAGCTGGAAAAAACAGTATTAGCTGAAAATTTAATAGATAAAGAAACCGGCGAGATTATTTTTACTCCTGGTGAACCACTGGTTGAAGCTACAATCAGCAAGATGATAGATGCCGGATTCAAGAGCATCAAGGTGATTTCACCTGATGTAAATAAGAGAGAAGTTTTTGTAATTTTAAATACAATGCGCAAAGACTCAACCAAGTCCCGCGAAGAAGCTCTGGTTAAAATTTATTCTTTGATCAGACCGGGTGAGCCGCCGACGCTTGAAATGGCGGAATCATTACTCGAAAAATTCTTCTTTAACAACAAGCGCTATGATCTCGGCGAAGTTGGGCGTTATATGATCAATCAGAGGATGGGGCTTGATGTTCCTCTGGAAAAAACCACACTTGATCCTGCAGATTTTGTTTGTATCGTAAAATATCTTATTGGACTGGTCAATGATCAGGGCTTTACCGATGATATCGATCACCTCGGAAACCGCCGTGCTCGTACTGTCGGCGAGTTGATGTCAAATCTCTTTTCGGTAGGATTATCGCGCGTTGCCCGTACAATTCGCGAGCGGTTATCGCTTAAAGATCAGGAAAATGTAACACCTCAGCTTCTTGTAAACGCCCGAACTGTTTCAACGGTAATCGAAACGTTTTTTGGTTCTTCGCAGTTATCCCAATTTATGGATCAAACTAATCCTCTTTCTGAGCTGACCCACAAAAGGCGTCTCTCGGCTCTTGGCCCTGGCGGTTTGACACGGGAAAGAGCCGGCTTTGAGGTCCGCGACGTCCACTATACTCATTATGGCCGGATGTGCCCCATTGAGACCCCTGAAGGTCCGAATATTGGTCTGATTACCTCACTGGCATCGTTTGCGAAAATTAATAAGTATGGTTTTCTTGAGACCCCGTATCGCAAAGTGATCAAAGGGAAAGTTACTGATGATATAGAATATCTTTCAGCCGACATGGAGGATCGTTATTTTATAGCTCAGTGCGATGAGCCGTTTGACGAAAAAACACGCAAATTTGATAAAGATCATGTTATTGCCCGTCGTCGTTCTGATTATCCCCTTGTCACTGTTGAGGATGTCCAATATATGGATGTTTCCCCGCGGCAGATTATTTCTGTTGCCGCTTCACTTATTCCGTTCCTTGAGCATGACGATGCCAACCGTGCTTTGATGGGTTCCAATATGCAGCGCCAGGCTGTTCCTTTGCTCGTTACTCAGGCTCCTTTTGTGGGAACAGGCATGGAACGAAAAGTGGCTGAGGATACCGGTGCTGTTACAAAGGCTGCTCGAGCCGGAGAAGTCGTATATGTGGATGCAAATAAAATTGTAATCCGACCAACAGTCAAACAGCAGGTTGGCAAGCTTGGGTGGGTTGAGGATGACGAATATAAATTCTCCAAATACCGCCGTTCCAACCAGGATACCTGCATTAATTTCCGTCCGGTAGTTGAGATGGGCGATCAGATTGCAGCAGGGCAGTCTATTGCTGACGGACCTGCGGTTGATCGCGGCGAATTAGCTCTTGGCTATAATGTTTTGGTTGCATTTATGCCGTGGCGGGGATACAATTATGAAGATGCTATTATTCTTTCTGAAGAATTAGTTCATAGAGATGTTTTTACTTCGATTCATGTTGAAGAATATGAACTTCAGGTTCGCGACACAAAACGCGGTGCTGAAGAAATTACTCGTGAAATACCCAATGTCTCTGAAGAGGCGCTTTTAAACCTCGATGAGACGGGCATCGTTCGTGAAGGGGCTGAAGTTGAAGCGGGCGATATACTGGTAGGGAAAGTTACGCCTAAGGGAGAGACTGAGCTCTCGCCTGAAGAACGACTGTTAAGAGCAATCTTCGGTGAAAAGGCGGGTGATGTCCGTGATGCTTCGTTGAAAGCGCCGCCTGGAATGAAAGGTATCGTCATCAAAACTCAGGTTTTTACCCGTAAAGAACGTACGGACGATGCCAAGAAACAGGAAAAGACTGATATCGCTGAGATTAAAAAGTATTTTAATAAGCAGATTCATGATATTATTACTCTCAGGAATCAGAAATTAGGCGATCTGTTGAATGAACAGACATCGCAGACAATCAGGTCTTCTCTGGATAACAGTATTCTTGTCAGAGCCGGACACAAATTCAAAGATGATTTCTTTAATGATTTCGATTTTGAAAATGCGGTTGCTCCTGAAGGATTCTGTAAAGATGAGAACATCAATAAGCATGTGAATTCTATTATCGAGGAAGCCAGCGTGGTGCTCGAGAAAAAGAAAATTCAGATGGAAATTGAGATTGATAAGGTTGTCCGCGGAGCTGAATTACCCCCGGGCGTCAAGCAGTTAGTCAAAGTGACGATTGCTATCAAACGTAAGATATCGGTGGGTGATAAGATGGCCGGAAGACACGGTAATAAAGGTGTTGTCTCCCGTTTGGTACCTATTGAAGATATGCCATATATGGAGAACGGCACGCCGGTTAATATCATACTGAATCCGCTTGGCGTTCCTTCACGTATGAATGTTGGACAGATTTTAGAAACTCATCTTGGCTGGGCTGCTGCAAGTCTGGGCGAATATCATGCCAACCCGGTTTTTGAAGGAGCTACTATTCAGCAGATAAAAGATAAGCTAGCCGAAGCAGGACTACCTGAAGATGGTAAAATAAACCTTATCGATGGTATGACCGGTGTAGCTTTTGATAACAGAATCACCGTGGGGTACATTTATATGCTTAAATTATCCCATCTGGTTGATGATAAGATACATGCTCGTTCAATCGGGCCATACTCACTGGTTACTCAGCAGCCGCTGGGTGGTAAAGCTCAGTTTGGCGGACAGCGATTCGGAGAAATGGAAGTCTGGGCGCTGGAAGCATACGGAGCCGCTTACACTCTCCAGGAAATGCTGACGGTTAAGTCTGATGACGTGACCGGCAGAAGCCGTGTTTATGAAGCGATTGTAAAAGGTGAAAATTCACCTGAACCGGGTTATCCTGAGGCCTTTAATGTTCTGGTAAAAGAACTGCAGGCTCTGGGATTAGATGTGAAATTGATAGAGAAGTAGTTCATCTTAGGATGCGCGAAAACCTGATGATGAACAATTCTGATAATATAGGAGATTACCATGATCGATATGACAGGTAAGTCCATGGTGCAGAAAAAGGGTACTACAGAATTTGCAGCTATCCAGATTCAAATTGCCTCACCGGATACAATCCTCTCATGGTCGTATGGCGAAGTTTTGAAACCGGAAACAATCAACTATCGCTCGTTTAAACCTGAGCGTGACGGATTGTTCTGTGAAAGAATCTTCGGACCGGTCAAAGACTGGGAATGCAACTGTGGAAAATACAAGCGTATCCGTTTTCGTGGTATTGTATGTGATCGTTGCGGAGTGGAAGTTACCCAATCAAAGGTACGGCGGGAAAGAATGGGCCATATAAAGCTGGCTGTCCCGGTATCTCATATCTGGTATTTTAAATCACTGCCCTCTCGCATTGGGCACCTTGTAAATCTGTCGATCCGCGAACTCGAACGGGTGCTGTATTACGAGAATTATCTTGTTATTGATCCTGGTAATTCCTCCTATGAAGAAGGAGATGTGCTGACCGAGGAAGATTATATCGAGCTTGAAGAGGCCGGCAAATCTTTTGATGCCCGTATGGGAGCTGAAGCGGTTCGTGAAATTTTAGCTAGAAAAGACATCGATGAGATGGCTATCGAACTTCGCGCACAAGCTAAAATCGAAACCTCGGTTCAGCGGAAAAAAGATGTTCTCAAACGGTTGCGTATCGTTGAATCATTCCGCCAGTCAAATAATAAACCGGAATGGATGATTCTTGAAGTAATTCCTATTATTCCGCCGGATTTGCGTCCCCTGGTACCA
>CAYPUP010000012.1:0-6632 GCA_964413795.1 uncultured Ignavibacteriales bacterium | reverse complement strand
ATTGGTCCCGTTGGAAGGGGGGCGTTTTGCAACCTCCGATCTTAACGATTTGTATCGACGGGTAATAAACCGCAACAATCGTCTGAAAAAACTTATCGATATTCAGGCTCCGGATGTCATTCTCCGCAATGAAAAAAGAATGCTTCAGGAAGCGGTTGATGCTCTGTTTGATAATGGGCGCCGTACTCATTCGGTTCGTGGTGATTCCAAGCGTCCCTTAAAATCCCTTTCAGATCTTTTAAAAGGGAAGCAGGGGCGTTTCCGTCAGAACTTGCTGGGTAAGCGTGTCGACTATTCCGGTCGTTCGGTTATTGTTGTCGGCCCGGAGTTGAAACTGCATCAATGTGGTCTTCCAAAAACTATGGCGCTGGAACTGTTCAAGCCATTCATTATAATGAAGCTTGAAGAAAAGGGATATGTCCAGACAGTTAAATCTGCTAAAAAATTAGTGGAGCGCGAGCGCCCCGAAGTTTGGGATATTCTGGAAGAGATTATCGAAGACCATCCGATCATGCTCAACCGCGCCCCTACTTTGCACCGACTTGGTATTCAGGCTTTTTATCCGGTCTTGGTTGAAGGTAAAGCGATTCGTTTGCATCCTCTGGTCTGTGCTGCTTTTAATGCTGACTTTGACGGCGACCAGATGGCGGTCCATGTTCCGCTTTCATTTGAAGCCCAGCTTGAAGCTAAGATGCTGATGCTTTCTACGAATAATATTTTGCTTCCTTCCTCTGGCCGCCCTATTGCGGTTCCGTCTCAGGATATGGTTATCGGATGTTATTATCTGACTAAAACCAGAGAGGGCTGTAAGGGTGAAGGAATGGCCTTCTATTCGCCTATCGAAGCTCTGGCCGCATATGATTCGGGGAATCTTGAACTACATGCTCTTATTGATGTAAAGATTAATCATAAAATTATAAAGACAACCCCGGGTCAATTGATATTTAACAGTATTCTGCCGGAAGGAATTCCCTATATCAACGAAGGGACCAATCGTGGAAGACTCGAAGATGTAGTTGCGAAATCGTTCTGGTTATTTGGCCAGTCAACAACAGTAGATTTTCTGGACAGATTAAAAACTATTGGGTTTGAATACGCTACTAAAGCAGGTATTACTGTCTCTATTGATGACTTAGTTGTACCAAAAGAAAAAGAGACTCTGATAAAACTGGCAGAAGCGGAAGTTAAGAAGATTCAGAAACGGTATGAGAAGGGTGTCATCACTAACGGTGAGCGTTATAACCAGGTGATAGATACCTGGACCAGAACCACTGCAGATATTGCTACGGTTATGTTTGATAATCTGGCTCTGGAAAAACAGGGTTTTAATCCTGTGTATATGATGGCTGATTCCGGTGCACGTGGTTCTCGTGAACAGATTCGCCAATTGGCCGGTATGCGTGGATTGATGGCCAAGCCACAGAAAAAAATTACTGGTGGTGTTGGTGAAATTATTGAAAACCCGATTACCTCGAATTTCCGTGAAGGCCTGACAGTACAGGAATATTTTATTTCGACTCACGGTGCTCGTAAGGGTTTGGCTGATACCGCTTTAAAGACCGCCGATGCCGGTTATTTGACTCGTCGTCTAGTTGATGTTGCCCAGGATGTTATTATTCGTGAAATCGACTGTGGCACTATTCTTGGTTTGGAAGTCTCAGCTATTAAAGAAGGTGAAGAAGTTATTGAATCCCTTAGTGATCGTATTCTTGGGAGAGTTTCACTCGAAGATGTTTATGATCCTATTACCGAAGAGAAAATTGTTTCTGCCGGTGATCAGATTGAGGAACAGGACGCTGCAGCAATTGAAGAAGCCGGTGTTGAAACAGTCCATATCAGGTCTGTATTAACTTGTGAATCTAAATATGGTGTTTGTGCCAAGTGTTATGGCCGTAACCTGGGTACTATGAAAATGGTAGTTATTGGTGAGGCCGTTGGAGTTATTGCTGCTCAGTCAATTGGTGAACCGGGGACCCAGTTAACTCTCAGAACTTTTCATATCGGTGGTACAGCTGCCCGTATTGCTGAGCAATCACAAGTTGTATCAAAATATGATGGTTTCGTCAAATTCATTGATATTAAAGCAATTACCAGAAATGATGGCTTGATAATGGTTGTCAGTCGTGAAGGCGTTGGTGAAATTCATATTTTGGATTCAAAGGATCGTGTTAGAAGCCGTCTCAAAGTCCCTTATGGATCTAATCTGACAGTAAAAGATGGTCAGGAGGTCAAAAAAGGTGAAATTATATTTGAATGGGATCCTTATACTGGAACAATTTTAGCTGAAAAATCGGGTAAAATTGAATTCCAGGACATTATAAAAGATGTCTCTTTCCGTGAAGCTCATGATGAGCAGACCGGACTGATTCAATCTATTATTATTGATACTAAAGATAAAAGTCAGGTTCCATCAATTCAGATAAAATCTGCCAATGACAGGACTATCGGCAGCTATCGTATACCGACTGATGCCCAGCTTCAAATAGCTGACGGACAAGCAGTTGTTTCTGGTGATGTACTTGTCAAAATGCCTCGTGTTATTTCAAAGTCTCGTGATATTACCGGTGGTTTGCCTCGTGTTGCCGAGCTGTTTGAGGCTCGTCGACCAAGTGATCCTGCTGTCATTTCTGAAATTGACGGTGAAGTTGAATTTGGTAAGATTGTTCGCGGTCAACAGCAGATCATTATCAATGGTGAAATGGATGAATCAAAAGAATATCTTGTCCCTCATGGAAAACATATGATGGTGCACTCCGGAGATATGGTAAAAGCTGGCACTCGCCTTTGTGAAGGAGCAATTGATCCTCATGATATTCTTGCAATTCTGGGTGTCTATGAAGCTCAGTCATATCTTGTCAATGAAATCCAGGAAGTTTATCGTTTGCAGGGTGTTAAGATAAATGACAAGCATATTGAGGTAATTGTCCGCCAGATGATGCAGAAAGTTATGATTGAAGCTTTTGGTGATACCAACTTCCTCGAAGGAGAAAAAGTTGATAAGATCAAATTTACTGAAGAAAATGATCGCGTTATCGCTGAAGGTGGCGATCCGGCTACTTCCCGACCCCTTTTATTGGGGATAACCAGAGCTTCTTTATCTACCGAAAGTTTTATCTCGGCTGCTTCATTCCAGGAAACCACTAAAGTGCTTACGGAGGCTGCAATTTCAGGTAAAATTGACTATTTACTGGGTCTTAAAGAAAACGTAATTATAGGTCATTTAATACCAGCTGGTACCGGAATTGATAAATATAAGAATATTGAAGTTGTCCCTGAAGAAGAGGAAAAAGAAGAGTCTGAAGATGAATTATCCGTCTCGGATATTGCCGAGGCGAATTTATCTCAAAATGTTGCAGATATTTTTGATAAAAACTCTTGACAGATTGGGATTTAAGGTTAAATTTGCGGTTCTATGTTCTATTTTGAATATAGGTAAATAGGAGAGATTGTGCCGACGATAAATCAATTGATTCGCAAAGGAAGAAAGCGGATCCTGGAAAAAACGAAAACCCCTGCAATGGGTTCTTGCCCGCAGAAGAGAGGGGTTTGTACGCGGGTATATACTTCGACTCCGAAGAAACCTAATTCTGCTTTACGTAAAGTAGCCAGGGTACGTTTAACTAATAAAATAGAAGTGACCGCATATATTCCGGGTGAGGGGCATAATCTTCAGGAACATTCGATCGTGATGATTCGCGGTGGTCGTATAAAAGATTTACCTGGTGTTCGTTATCACATCATTCGTGGTGTAATGGATACCTCCGGTGTGGCGGATCGCAAAAAATCGCGGTCCAAGTATGGTACAAAGAAACCCAAAGCGTAGGAAACTGATAGAGAATGTCTAGACGATTTAGTGCTCAAAAAAGACGCGTTGTCGCTGATTATAAATATAACGATAAACTGATAACTCAGTTTGTCTCCTGTTTGATGAAAAATGGCAAACGCTCAACTGCTGAACAGATTATGTATGATGCTTTGGACACCATGGAAAAGAAGTCTGGCGAAAACGGTTTAGAGCTGTTTCGCAAATCTGTAAATAATGTCAAGCCCGTTCTTGAAGTTCGTTCCCGTCGAGTTGGCGGTGCTACTTATCAGGTTCCGGTTGAAGTCCGACCGGATAGACGAACTGCCTTGGCGATCAGGTGGATAATTTTATACACCAAAGCCAGGAACGGTAAAACAATGGCCGAAAAGCTTTCCGCTGAACTGCTAGCAGCGGCAAACAATGATGGCGCATCAATAAAGAAAAAGGAGGATACTCACAAGATGGCGGAAGCCAATAAGGCTTTTGCACACTTTAAGTGGTAGTTGCAATCTTGTTATTCTGGGATTCAGGAAACTGTAATCTAATAACTAAGGATAAAGCTTTGAAACAGACAGTTCTGCGGCGGTGGCAGCGATTGTATTAATCGCTGGTTTCTTATTTTTTTTAGAAATATCTCCACCCCTGATTTGCTGAAGTTTTAATTACAAATGTGAGTATCAGGGAATTTTTTTGTCTAAATTATGAAATTGGATCAAATCAGAAATATTGGCATTATGGCTCATATCGATGCCGGGAAAACCACCACTACGGAGAGAATTCTTTTCTATACCGGAAAGACTCACCGTATGGGGGAAGTGCATGATGGTGCAGCCACTATGGACTGGATGGAGCAGGAAAAAGAGCGTGGTATTACTATCACCTCCGCTGCTACTACCTGTTTCTGGCGTGATCATACTATCAATATTATTGATACTCCCGGACATGTTGATTTTACTGTAGAAGTTGAACGGTCATTGAGGATTCTTGATGGAGCCGTTGCACTTTTCTGTGCTGTTGGAGGAGTTGAGCCGCAATCGGAAACAGTCTGGCGCCAGGCTGATAAATATCAGGTGCCGAGAATTGCTTATATAAATAAAATGGACAGAACCGGGGCAAATTTTAAACTGGCTCTTGATACGATGAACGAGCGTTTTGCCTCCAATTGTATAGCCATTAATATCCCAGCCGGTGAAGGAGAAATGTTCCGTGGAATTATTGATCTGATGACAATGAAATTCCGCGTTTTTCATGATGATTCCGCTGGTATTAATTTTGATGACTTTGATGTTCCCGAAGATATGGTTCCGATAGCAAATGAGTATCGTGAAAAATTGCTCGAGGCGGTGGCGGATTATGACGATCACCTTCTCGAACAGTTTTTACATGATGAGCCTCTGGATCCTTTGCAGGTTATGGCTGCGGTCAGAAAGGCTACAATTGAATCTAAAATGGTGCCGGTGCTTTGCGGTTCGTCGTTTAAAAATAAGGGAATTCAGAAGTTATTGGATGCTGTTGTCGATTTTCTTCCATCACCTATGGATAAGCCTCCGGTTGTAGGGCATTTGATTGATAACTGGGAAAAAACCGTAACGCGCGACCCCAGCATTGATGAGCCGACCTCGGCTTTAGCCTTTAAAATTATGACTGATCCGTATGTTGGCCGCTTATCTTATGTCAGGGTATATTCCGGGCAGATAAATGCTGGTTCGTATCTGTTGAATCCTAACTCCGGTATCAAAGAACGAATCGCACGCCTTCTTCGGATGCATTCCAATAAGAGGGAAGATATTCAGGTAGCTTATGCCGGTGATATCGTGGCTGTTATCGGGTTGCGTAAAACTACTACCGGGGATACGCTCTGTGACCCGAAACATCCGCTCATTCTGGAAAGAATGACTTTCCCGGAGCCGGTTGTCTCTGTTTCTATCGAACCCAAGACGCAGGCTGATCAGGATAAATTATCAGAAGCATTGGTAAAGCTTTCAGAGGAAGATCCAACTTTCCGTGTCAAACAGGACGATGATACAGCCCAGACGATTATTAGCGGAATGGGTGAGCTTCATCTGGAAATTCTGGTTGATCGTTTAATGCGTGAATTTGGTGTTGGAGCATCAGTTGGCAGGCCCTCGGTGGCATATAAAGAAACAATTTCTCGTGAAGTTCAATGCGAGGGTAGATTTGTTCGCCAATCCGGCGGTAAAGGACAGTACGGTCATGTTGTTATGAAAATCGGACCGACCAAGGATGAAACACCATTTAAATTTGAAAATAATGTTAAGATGGGCGCCATTCCAAGAGAATATATCCCCTCTATTGAAAGAGGTGTGAAAGAAGCTATGGTTAATGGTGTTTTGGCCGGTTACCCTATGACCGGTATCCATTGTGAACTGATCGACGGCAGCTATCACGAGGTTGACTCCAGCGAGATGGCTTTCCGTGTGGCTGGATCTATGGCGTTGCAGGATGGCACTAAAAAAGCCGGACCAATGCTGCTTGAACCGATTATGGATGTTGAAGTTGTTGTGCCGGAAGTTTACATGGGTGCTGTGGTAGGTGATCTTAATACCCGGCGTGGAAAGATAAAAGGAATGGTTCCCCGCGATCGCGCTACAGTGATTGCTGCCAGTGTTCCTCTCTCGGAAATGTTCGGCTATGCTAACACGCTGCGCAACATTTCTCAGGGGAGAGCGTTGTTCTCAATGCAATTCTCCACGTATAGAGCTGTTCCTGAAGAAGTATCGAAAAAAATGTTAGATCGTGTACGGATATAAGGGAGGCAAGCCTTAGTCATGGCGAAGCAGAAATTTGAACGGACAAAGCCCCACGT
>CAYPUP010000011.1:0-15354 GCA_964413795.1 uncultured Ignavibacteriales bacterium | reverse complement strand
CGAAAATAAAGTCTCCAATCGTTCCCTGGCCCGATTTCTGTCGGCATTGTCCGGATTTCAAAAGTACCTGAATACAAAACGCGGTGGGAAGAATTACATATTCAAAATACCTGATATAAAGTATGCTCAGAAAATTCCATCATTTGTTACTCAAAAAGAGAGCCGCCAGATGCTTGATCCGGCAACAACTGATCAGGATACAAAAAGTTATTTTTATCTGAGAGATTTTTTAATTGTTGCGATGCTGTATGCTACCGGTATACGAAGAGAAGAACTGACAAAAATAAAACTTAGTGATATCGATCTGAGACATGGAACTGTAATCATAACAGGTAAAGGAAACAAAGTCAGAATGGTGCCGTTGGGGGAAGAGACCTTGAAAGATTTGAATCATTATCTAATGATCCGTAAAGACTATATTAATAAAAAGCAATCAGCAAGTGATTCATTGTTTCTTAATAAATACGGTAGTTCGATTAGCCCCCGTTCGATAGATCGGCTGGTGAAAAAATTTGGCCGTAGCAAAGGATTGGATTTTACGCCCCATACGCTGCGGCATTCATTTGCCACACATCTTCTTGAAAATGGAGCGGATTTAATGCTGATAAAAGAGATATTGGGACATGCCTCCCTTTCGACAACTCAGAAATATACGCATGTCACAGCCGAGACAATGAAAAAAGCGTACAAAAGCGCCCATCCCCGATCAGGACAGAAGGATTAAAATTTAGAGGAATATATGAAATCAAGATCAACGACAATAATCGGTTTAATACATAATGGCATGGCAGCAATGGCTGGCGATGGCCAGATAACGTTCGATGATACTATATTAAAAACAAACTCATGTAAAATCAGAACCATGCAGGACGGGGCTATTCTGGCTGGATTTGCTGGAGCTGCTGCTGATGCGTTGGCTCTTTATGAATTACTTGAGAAGAAGATTGAAGAATGTTCCGGTAGACTGCCAAAGGCAGCGGTTGAGTTGGCCAAGGAATGGCGGACGGACAAAGTACTCCAGAAGTTGGAAGCGATGATAGCCGTAACTGACAAAAAAAATATTTTTCTTCTTAGCGGTACAGGGGATGTAGTCGAACCGGATGATAATATAGTGGCTATCGGGTCAGGCGGGACTTATGCTTTGGCCGCGGCTCGAGCCCTGATCTTTGCCGACCCCAAAATGACAGCGGACAAAATTGCTCACAAAGCGTTGGAAATCGCTTCAGAAATTTGTGTCTTTACTAACAATAAAATTACGGTGAAAACAATAAAATGAATAACTCCTATTTTACTCCTCCGGAAATTGTTGCAATTCTCGACAAACATATAATCGGTCAGGACAACGCCAAAAAAATGGTGGCTATTGCACTTCGCAATCGCTGGCGCCGGCGCCAGGTAGCCGAGGATATCAGGCATGAAATTATGCCCAACAATATTATAATGATCGGTCCCACCGGAGTTGGTAAAACCGAAATTGCTCGCCGTCTGGCTGACCTCGCCAAAGCTCCGTTTATCAAAGTGGAAGCCTCCAAATTTACCGAAGTCGGCTATGTTGGCCGTGATGTAGAATCTATGGCGCGCGATCTGGTTGACATTGCGGTAAATATGGTCAAGACCGAAAAATCCATTGTTCTCAATGAGCAGGCTGAAATTAATACAACAGAAAAACTACTTGATCTACTTCTGACGCCTAAACCAAAAGCAAAACCGGGTGAGATTGTTGATCCTAAATCTTCGGATACGATTGTAAAAACTCGTGAAAAACTAAAGAAGCTTTTGCTCGATGGAAAACTCGATGAACGTGAAGTCGAACTCGACACTCCTCAAAAGCAATTCCCGGTTGTTGAGATTTTTTCTCCGATGGGGATGGAAGAAATGGGTGTAAATTTTCAGGAGATGTTCTCCGGGTTAATGCCTCAGAAAACCAAACGACGCAAAATGAGTATAAAAGATGCCCGCAAGTATATTCTTAATGAAGAGATAAATAAGCTGACTAATATGGATGATGTGATTTCAGAAGCGCTGGAAAGAGTGCAGCAGTCGGGTATAATCTTCGTTGATGAGATCGATAAAATCGTTGGCGATGACGGCCGTACCGGTCCCGATGTCAGCCGGGAAGGAGTCCAGCGCGATATTCTTCCCATCGTTGAAGGTTGTGCGGTAATGACCAAGTATGGCATGGTGAGAACAGACCATATTTTGTTCATTGCTGCCGGAGCTTTTCATGGCTCAAAACCATCCGATTTAATCCCTGAATTGCAAGGAAGATTCCCGATCAGAGTAGAACTGGATTCATTGACAGCAAAAGATTTTGAACGAATCCTGGTTGAACCGGAAGCGGCTCTGATAAAGCAATATCATGCTTTATTGGAAACGGAAGGTGTTGATTTAGTTTTTGATAAAGGGGCAATAAAAAAGATTGCATACTTTGCTGAGAAAGTAAATTCTGAGGCGGAAAATATAGGAGCGAGAAGACTTCATACGGTACTGACAACTTTACTTGAAGATATTCTTTATGAACCCCCCAAAGAAAAGAAAAAAATAAAAATTACTGATAAGATGGTTGAGAAGGTTCTTTCGTCTATACTGGAAGATGAAGATCTGAGCAGGTATATTTTATAGAATAACTCTCAAATACAAATTTTGCAGAGGAGGGTCGTGAAGTTTTCTTATAGAAGCAGGTTTTTGCGATTATATCTATCTTTGATAGTAATTATATTTTTTTCATCGAAGGCAATGGCTCAACCGATGTGGTTGACTCCTCAAGATGGAACTGTAATCTCTTTTGAATTTCTGAAAGTTGACAAATATAAAACCAATCCTACAAATTTATCCTCGGTCATGCAATTCTCAGGAAGGATAAAAGTAAGTTCTCAATTTCATTTGCTAATAGAAATTCCTTTTTCGCATTTTAAGCCTGATTCCACAAACCAGTTTTATTACAATCGCGTTTCTCAGTATATGTTTGGGAATCCCTTCATAGGGCTGGAGTATCATAATATTGGTGATCTCTGGTTATGCCAGCTCGGATTCCGACCACCTTTAGCCTTTAGCAACAAGGATGATGTTGATGACTATGCCCGCTTAGCCAATTACAATAAAGCTGAAGCTTTCACTCACGATGTTTTTTCCATTTATGCGAAAACCGGTATTAAATACAGCAGCCTCTCAAACATAAGTTATCTTTTTCTTTGCGGCCCTGCGGTGGTTGTCCCTACCGTTAAAGTAGAAGAAGATGATCAGAGTGAGATATATATTGATTTGTTGGCTCAGATGTATCTTAGTACACCTACCGTTCGTTTTAAAGCCGGCATTTCCGGTAGATATTGGATCTCAGCTGCGCATGAAGCTGATGGTCTTGATGAGCGCTCAATTCATATTTTTGGATTTAGTGCTGATTTCGGTTCGGGAAGATTTCGTCCGGGCTTGCAGCTTCGATTCCCTCTCGATGATAATTTGGAAAAATTAAATCTTAAGTATGTTTGGGGGTTGCATTTGATGGTAAGAGTCGATTAAGGATTCTTAAATTATCATAATCTTAATATCACCAATAAAATTATTGGCGGCAATATATAGGCGTTTAGGAGCGGCGTTATAATTGGCTGTTTGGGCGTCGACATTATTTCCAAATCCAGATGCTCTTCTTCCCAGGACTTCTATATCACCAATGAAATTAGAGCAATGGGTAAACATCTCCGTGTCCGGCGGGATCATGATTCGGCAATCACCTATAAAGCCGGAGACAACCATTCGATTCAAACCATCATTCAAAATGCCGCCATGAACCTTGATCTCCACATCGCCTATTCCGGCGGAAACTTCAACATTCTGCATGTTCATGCCAGTACAGTCGATAAACATATCCCCTAAGACTTTGCTGTATCTTATTCTGCCGTCTACGCCGATAGTTTGTCCCTGTTCTGAAAATCCTGGCGCTTCGGTAAATGTACCACTCTTTTGACTGGCATTATCTTTGGCAGAGGCAAACGATGAATAATATTTTTTGTTATTAAATGAGTTGCTGTCTGAATCTGAATCAATATTTATGTGAATACCACTATTCTTGAAATTGTCTGACTTTTTTTTCTTTTTCTGAATTAACCAGATTCCAAGGACAATCAAACCAATTGGAAGCAAAAACTTAAATACATCATCACCGAAAAAGAAGGGGTCAATAGCCCTTATTAATAAAATGGCCCCGACAATGACCAGTATAAATGCAAATGTATTTCTTTTACTTTTCATATCTAATAAACATTCTATAGTCTATAATTTCTTATAAAGACTACGTAATATTGCTATCAAGAGTTGCATTTGGCAAGTTTTATTAAAATTATAAAAAAGGCTGCCGGGGGCAGCCTTTAAATCTATAAAATAAGAAATTATTCAATATAACGTTTCTTAAATTCTTCCTGAGCTTTTTGTCGGGCTTTTTTCACCTCTTCCGTCTCGTTCCCGGTAAACCATTTATGATTGTCATCATCAAGAATTTCAGCAACTAACTTTTCAACCTCATCCGCTGCAGCTGCTTTTTCTCCTCCTTCAACCCTGGCCTGTTTGACGATTTCATCAACTTCAGAAAGAAAATCACTGTAAAACCGTTCGGCTACCTCAAAAAAGCCGTGCCATTGAGTATAATCCGGGGCAAACATAGCGGCACCCATTCTTGCTCGACGGCCTTCATGATGCCAGAGAAAGAAATATGTCCACTCCAGTTCGTCATCAAAATCAATATCATTGGTAATTAATCCACTTGAACGTACTTTGTTATATATTTCAGTAGCTGGTACTCCGAATTTCTCATTGTACATATCAACTGCCCCGTCATACTGTATATAAAAGTTATCTACATAACTACTGGTATGGCAGTTATTGCAAACCATCTTCATGTCATTGCGGCGATTTTCCCATGGTTTAACCTCTTTTCCAGCCTTAATAGCAGCGGCATCAACTTTATGGGAAACAGGCGGTCTGAGGGTCCAACTGATACGGTCACCAACATCATGAGTAATGGGTAAATCCGGAGTGGCTGACATATGACAGGTAGCGCAGGTGGGGGCAGCCGAGTAATCAATCCCGACAATCCAGGAGGCACTGTTAAGATTCATCCGATCTATATTTGCATAATAAGCGATACCATGTTTCGATTCTTCGTAGATTTCTTTTTGAGGGTGGTCGGGACCAAGGTGGCATTTACCGCAGTTTTCCGGTTGGCGAGCCAGACCGGCATCAAATGAGTGCCGGCTATGACAAGCTGCACAGGACCCCTTTGACCCATCAGGATTTAAACGACCCATACCTGAATTAGGCCAGGTCGTTGGATCAAGAGACCCGTCTTCGTTTACTTTTACGACAGAGCCATGACATTGTTTGCATCCGTTTATAACTGCCCAGGGTCCTTCAACAACTTCGCCTAAAACATTGTCAAGCGAACCTAATATTTTACCGGCATCGGCATGATGTGATTTTTGAAATTGATTAAATTCGTTTATATGACATTTTGAGCAGTCTTTCGGGGAGACAATGACAGCGATATTGTAACCGTTGTGATCCATTCCATCCGAATCACCAGGCTCAGCCGCATGACATTCGTAGCAACCGACATCTGCAGCATAATGATGGCTGTAACGCCATTCCTTGACCAGGCCTGGCATATCCATTTCATGGCATGAAACACATGATGTGGATTCTTCCGATAATGTTGTTGGGACAGCGCGGGTAGCAGCCCTTGAATCGATTGCTATCCCAAAAAGGCTGATTAACAACAATGTCAGAATAATATCTCTCATTTTTCTCCTCCTCATTCTTTATCCTTTATCTGCCAATTATAATTAATCTTTTTCCTTATAAAATTTTATTCCTGAATTTAAATACATGATGAAAGCTAAGCTTTGACTTATATCAAAATGGATTTAAAAATATATTATTGATCAAATATATTAGAAAAATATTCAGCCTGTCAACAATCTTCCTGAAATTTATTACATAAAAAAACCCCTTCAAATGAAGGGGCTTCATGGTTTTTGAAAAGAATAAATTATTTTATATCAACAGTTGCCATCGTGTAAGCCCAGACTCCCGGATCGTGTTTAGTAGTACCTAACCAGTTATCTTTGGGCATAAATACTGATACCCCGCCAACTATATTTACTCCGGCGACTCTGGTTGTTGAAACAGTAAAATCGAATTCTGTTCCAACATCTTTAGACTTTGTTGTTCCATCAATGTCACTGATATAATCCTGGGCAGTGGTAAAGTAGTGAAAATCACCATTAATCGTCCATCCCTGACCTGGATTCATTTTAACTTTAAACATAAGATCAATCAAACCAGATGGATCGCTTCCTACAAAATAATCCATATAACCTCGGAACTTATGTCCGGTATAATAAGAATTGGAATAAGCTTTGTATTTTGTTGAATCTTTAAAGTCGTTTCCCGATGAATAATCTGCTCCAATTGCAAGGCGAGTATGTCGATTGCAATTTAATGTAAAACCACTCTCAAAGTTGAACATAAAGGCGGATATATCCATCTCCCAGGCATTCATAGAATCTATATAAGTATAAATATCACTGCTGGGCAAAGTACCAAACTGGTAAACGCCATTCATCTCAAAATCGAATTGATTATGTTGGCGGTGATAATATGTTCCGACATTAAAGCGTTCCAAAGAATTAATATCAGTTGCAAAGCCATTAGTATCAGATTTATCTTCCAAAACGGCGAAAAGATCGAGATTAATCTTGCTGATTTCAGCGTATAACCCAAGAATATCAGTGTCACGGTTATAAGTCATATCCATCATTTCCATGGCATTAAACATAAAACCGGTAATCTGAAAATTTTCATTCTTATACCACATCGTGGATCCTTCCCAGGAACGGCCAACATTACTCCAACCGACATCCCCGAAAAAGCGTTGGTTTCCTTTAACAAATTCAAATCGACCTGCCTGTCCGCCCCAACCTTCACCGAATATTTTATCAATTTTAATATAACCCTGATGCAAATCTACATTTTTGCCGTCATTTAAAGTCCCCGATGAGGGACTACCAAATTGGTTATTATCACCAATAATGCGGCTATCCTGTAGTTGGATATAAAGATGAGCATTGTCATCAACGGTGGCGCTCATCCCCAGGCGGGTTCTTAATTCACTATAACTATTTTCAGAATTGGCTGTATCAAAACTTTTGTCATCATACTGGCTGCGAGCTCTGACCTGAGCATCGAATTTGATATCAGTTCCTGCCAGTACCGGTATGGTATTCAATAGCAGTAAAGCTGTTGTAAATGTAATTCCAACGATTTTTTTCATTACATACTCCTTTTTATGTTTGCGTATTAGAACGCTTAAATCTCAAAGTAGTTTCTCTAAATGTAAAAAAAATGTGTTAAGTCAAAGACTTTGTTTTAATAAGATAATCCGGCGAAAATATAACTAAAAGAGTTTAAATGATGTCACGGGATACTTGACATCTTCTGTTAAAAAATCTTTATTCAGCGGGATTTAGGTTAGATAATAAATATTTCTTAATTATGATATTGGAGGTATTATGCCGCGTTCATTATGCCAAATTACAGATTTCAGCACAAAAGAAATCCACGAGATTTTTGATCTCTGTGCAAAGATGAAAAAAGGAAAAATCAGCCCTAAGCCATTAGCAGGTAAATCTGTCGCCTGTATTTTTACAAAAGCATCATTGAGAACCAGAATTTCATTTGAAGTAGGAATATCCCAATTGGGCGGGCAGTCATTATATTTGACTGATCAAGAGATTAAATTGGGAGAACGGGAATCAATAGCAGATGCTGCTAAAGTATTATCAAGATATGTGGCAATGATCATGATTAGAACATATAAACAATCTGATGTCGAAGGATTAGCAAAACATGCATCGGTTCCGATAGTAAACGGTCTTACCGATCTGGTTCATCCCTGTCAGATTTTAGGTGATTATTTTACAATTATGGAGCATCTCAAGCCAAAGGAAAGGTATAAAATAGCTTACGTGGGTGATGGCAATAATATTACCAACAGCTGGCTTAATTTAGCCACCCGAATTCCCATAGATTTCAGGATTGGCACCGCTCTGGATTGTCAGCCTGATAAAGATTTATTAGCCAAGGCTAAAGCCAATAGTGATAGCCGTATTCTCCTTACAGATGACCCTAAAGAAGCAGTTCTTAATGCCGATGTAGTCTATACAGATGTTTGGGCCTCAATGGGCCAGAAACATTTGGCCGATGAAAAGACAAAAAAATTGGAGAAATATCAACTAAACAGTTCACTATTGGCTATGGCAGATCCTAAAGCTATTGTGCTGCATTGTTTACCTGCTGAAAGAGGGAGAGAAATTACTGATGAAGTAATGGACAGCCCTCAATCTGTAGTTTTTGATGAAGCTGAAAACAGGCTGCATATTCAAAAAGCAATTATGCTCTTCCTGCTTCAATAGATTTCATGAGTAGTCATTCCCGGTAGTGCTGTTAAAAAGAAAGGAGATGCTCTATGCGCTCTCAAAAGATCATGCTTCTTCTGGGTATGGCTGTTCTGATCGGGGCTGGCTTATTCTTGTTTGGATGCTCCGACGATGAAACTCCAACAAATAATAATGGTGATCTAAATGATCCGGAGTTTCTTCAGGTTTACGGACAATTAAGCGATTTTATGGATTCCACTCTGAGTGCTTTCAGTTCCGGTATTGGATCTGTAAGTACACTCTCAACTGATACCTCTATAGATCCTGTTTATTATGGACCGGTCGATCCGGAGGCGCATACCGATTCCTCCAGTATAACTTATTCTCAGGGTTGGTATGAAATTTATGTTGCTTATCATGCTGATGATTATAACACCTATATTAGAGACTCTATCCAGTTCCTCAATGGTGGTGTATCCCAGCAGTCTTCTACCGGTGTTGAAACAGTTCTATATCGCCATTATTGGTCGTATAATGTTCCTAACACGGAAGTCACTCATAATACTTACGAAGGCAGAAGCGCTTTTTCATTCGGAAACCTGAACACAAATTTAGGTACTGTCAATGGCACCAATGAACTTGAAGTCGTTTCTAAGTTAGTAACTAACGACTCAACCGTTGAAAGAAATTTCAACTTTGATGCCGATTTTTCAAATATCAGGATTTCCAAAACCGGTTCCGGGTGGGCTCAGGGATGTCCTAAATCAGGATCGGTAGCTTTCTCTCTCCAAATGAGTTATCAGAAAGATGATGAAGCACCTGATACGACTAATTGGACCGGCACCATTAACTTTACATATGGAACAGCTTCTTATAATTTTGGCAACGGAACTGATTCATGGGGATATTCCCAAAACGAATGTTCGGCTCCCTCAAACTAAGTAAATTCAAATAGAATTTGATAAACCCGGTCATCTTTGGCTGGGTTTTTTTATTGTCCGGCGTAAATATATTATCTTATTTGTACTATGAGAGCTTTTTAAAGTCATTGAGGAAAAAAACAATGAAAGAAATTATTAAATATCCAAACTGCTTTGTTTGCGGTGAAAAAAATCAACACGGTTTACAGGCAAAATTTTATTATGATGGGCAAAAGGCTGTTTCAGAGGTAATTGCCCTGGAAAAATTCGAGGGTTATCATGGTATATATCATGGAGGAATAATTTCAACAATTCTCGATGAGATTATGATAAAGGCTTTATTAGCTAAAAATATATATGTGGTAACTGCTGAGATGACAGTTCGCTACCTAAAACCGGTAAATACCGGTGATAAATTGAAATTTTCAGGCTGGATCATCAAAAATAAGGGTCGATTATATTTTGCTGAGGGGGAGGTAGCCAACCACTTGGGAGAAATTTGTGCCTCAGCAACAGGTAAATATATCAAGGCAGGACCAGATTTAAAAGACAGATTGTTGGAATCACTTGAATAAAAAATATGACAGGTATTTCACTTTTCTTATCAATATGTGCTTATAAAATATTCCCGAATATAATTATCACTTTCTAAGTACTTGATTTTTAATATCATAGCTAAGGCTTTACTTGCGGCACTAGTCTTGCTCCATATATGAGGATGGTTAAAAAATCCAGAATTTTAAGATGTTATATTTCATCATTCAATAATCCACAAATAGATCCTTATTTGGATAAATTGGGATTTACAACTGGAATGGTTTGTTTTGCCATACCGGATTATGGTATTTTATTCAGGTGCCGGGCAAAAGGAGAAAATCTGGATTTAGAATTTGGATCCTTTTTTGCTCTGTTGGGGTTTATCAAAACCAAATTAAAAGATCAGGAAATTCAAGCGGTTCAAGTCATGTCATCCAATCCCTATTTTGTTTTTTCTTTTTCAGGGGATAAAGAAATAATTAATAAAAATAAAGAACGCCGAAAACTTCTGGGAAATTACAGAAAAAAATATTCAATAACTGTTGCATACATAAGACCGGCAGAAAATAAGGGGCTGCTCTCCCCGTCGGATTACGCCTCCCTGCCGGTTCATTACAAAATTCCCTTTAAGCCTGATTTATTTGAATCCCGGAAAATTAAAATTATGCCCTTCAATCCGGGTATTATTATTTAACTAATTATTAGAAGACTGCTATCCCTTCAAATACGTTTACCTGCTTTTATATTACATTCTATTATGATATTGTGAATTGAAATAATTAATAGATCACATAAACTCTCTTTTCTTTTCAAATATTACCGGATTTGCATACTTTGATCTGTTAGTGTATCTCCTCACAGTTTTAAAATATTACTCCATCTTTTCATAACTCGGTTAAGCTGTTGATGGTAGGGGTAATAACTTAGTTTTTTAAATTGCTGACAGATTTTTTAATACAGGCACAGCCCTTGCTTATTTTATTCTCATGGATTTAAACATTATTTCTCAAATAAGGGTTGTTGATCATAGCCGAATTCTTCCCTTTGAATGTCTTGATATAAAAGATGATATCAGCGACATCTCATTAGAAGAAATGAAATTGATCCATCATCCTTTCCTTGTTACCAGATTTAAAAATGACTATATGTTGTTAAATGACACTTCCTATTATGAATCACTTAAAAGAGCCGGTCTAAAACATTTCCCTGTACAGGTTGTATCTCCGGTCAACCTCGACTTCAAGGTCAACAAACTCGGACTGATAGGATTTAAAATTGAACACCTTCAACATCTGGCTGGCAAATTTCCGAACCGCATTAATATAAGCCAAAATAAGGATAGTTTTCCAAACGATAATTATTTAAAAGTAGAATTCCAATTTGATAATGGAAGTAATCTTCAGAAACAATATGCCTTTCTCAGGCACTCCAGTCGTTTTGGCTGTCCGCATTCTTTGGAAAATCTCTTTCGAGCAATTCGGAGTTATGGGGATTATGTTCCAATAATTGAGGGGAATGCATCTGATTCATCATTGATGAGGATCTGTTCCCTATCCGGTACCATGTCACTTCCATTATTTAATCTCAATGATGTTAACTCCGCTTTGGAATCAGATAATCTATTCCCGCCAAATATTATTGTAGCTAAATCCGATTGCCGGATTTTGAATATCGATTTTCCCATGTCGGTTTTACTTTCAAATGCCCCGACCGATGAAAAAGAACTCTTTTTCAAAGAACTGGTAAATCTTCGCTTGCAGTCCCGCAAGTTTTCATATCATGAAGGCCAGGTTTATATTTTCAATTACTGAGCCGCAAAGCGTTTATTTCTAAAGAGAACAAGTATAAATCAAATTCTATTCAAATTTAAAACTAAATATTTGTTGAAGTAAAATTTTCAGAAGTCTAAATTGATTGCTATGTATATCTGGAATTTTGAAAAAGCAGAAATGCAAAAACCCCATGAAATATTCACGGGGTTTAAGTTATTAAATTCTATTAAAAAACTAATTGAGTTTTTTTACAAAAAGAGCCAGACGGGATTTATTTCGGTCAGCATTTCTTTTGTGGAGCAATCTTCTGGTAACTGCATTATCGATAATACTGGTAACTTCGCGGTATCTGGTAACGGCTGTCTCTTTATTGGTTTCAGCTCTGAGATCGCGGATAGCTGTTCTGAGCTGGGAGCGGTAGCCTCGGTTGCGGTCTCTCTGTATTACAGAAGTCTTAACTCTCTTTTTACAAGATTTGTGGTGTGGCACAAATGTATCCTTTCAATATACAATTTCGTTAACAATTTCAATACAACCTTTAAATATAATCGGCAAAATTGTTTTGTCAACTGCTAAGGTAAGTAAAAATTCACTGTTCGGCTCTGCCGGAAAAGTATCAGCGGCAACCGCTATTTCAAGAGTTTTAGGTCTTGTCAGAGAACAGGTTATGGCTTTTTATTTCGGTGCCGGGATGGCTACCGATGCCTTTGTTACCGCTTTTAGAATTCCAAATTTGCTCCGGGATATGTTTGCCGAGGGAGCACTTTCGGCTGCATTTGTACCAATATTTAAAGAAAAACTGGTAAATAATGGCAATAAGGATGCCTTCAAACTGGCTGATATTGTAATTACATTAATTCTATTAGTAGTTGGAATAATTGTCCTTTTGGGAATTCTTGCAGCTCCGGCCATTGTTTATATCATGGCCAATGGCTTTACGGTTGATCCTGTAAAATTTAATCTTACTGTTACTATGACCCGGATTATGATGGCTTATCTTTTACTGGTTTCTCTATCTGCTCTGGTAATGGGAATGTTAAATTCATATGGAAAATTCGGTATTCCCGCCCTCTCACCGGCTCTGTTTAATATTGGGACTGTTATAGCAGTTATTTCTTTATATAATTATTTTGAAACCCCGATCTATACTCTGGCAATTGGCGTACTGGTGGGGGGAGTGGGGCAGCTATTAATACAGCTTCCTCTCCTGTTTAAAATTGGTTATAGATTCAGATTTAGTTTTTCATTTCTTGATGAAGGTCTGAAGAAAGTTGTAAAATTAATAACGCCGATTATTATCGGTCTTTCAGCGGGCAGGATAAATATTCTTGTATCTACTCTGATTGCATCTTTTTTAATGGAAGGGGCTCTATCTTATTTAAACTATTCTTATCGACTGATGCATTTCCCTCTCGGGGTTTTTGCGGTGGCTATCGGTACTGTTGCTCTTCCGAATGTCTCTGAAATGGTTGCCCGCAAAGAATATTCAAGACTTAACAAGACTTTCACCGAAGCAATCGGAGCCAATTTTTTCGTGATTATTCCTTCTGCGATTTTCCTGGCTCTGATGGGTTATCAGGTCGTTGAGTTGATTTATCAATACGGGGCATTTGATGTAATTGATACAGAACAGACTTACCTCGCTTTGCTTCATTATTCCTACGGCTTGATTGGATTTGCATCTGTCAGGGTGACGGTTCCGTTTTATTATGCCTTTAGTGATTCAAAACTACCCATGAAAATTTCCATATTCGCAGTGGTAATGAATCTGGTATTATATTATCCCTTGATAAAATTAGTCGGCTTTGCCGGTTTAGCGGCTGCAACTTCATTATCGGGCCTGATTAATTTTGCCCTGTTAGTATATTTTCTGCCTGAGAAAGGGATCAAAGTTGATTATCCAATTTTGGGATTAAGTTTTATTAGAATATTGCTGGCTGCACTGGTTGCCTTTTACGTTGCCCGTATGATTCCATTTAATATATTAATAGATTCAAACAGTATCATGCAAAGAATTGTGGAACTGATTCTATCTATGGTTACGGCTGGATTATTATATATTCTTTTTTGTGTTTTTCTAAAAGTCCGAGAGGTCAGCATTCTTAAAAGGTTGTTTAGTCGTTCGTAGCTGTGGAGGGGAGAGATGCTTCGTGCTTATCCGGGTCTTTTTTTGTTGGGGATGATCATACCCGGAATAGTTCTGGCCGATTTATTTCCTACCCCTGAATGGATTTTTTTGTTCTTAGCCCTGCTTTGTTGTCTTCTGGGATTTTTATCACTGAACCAACCTAAACAATTGCTGTCAATCATCCTTTTTGGCATTTGCGTCCTATCGTTTTCAGCTTTCTATTTTGGACTAAGGTTTTACCCAACCGGCACCAATCATGTAACTAAATTTGCTGATAAAAATGAGAATTATCATATTTATGGGGAAGTGGCTGGCTGGCCGAGAGTAAAAGTAAATTCAACGGAAATTAAAGTCAGGCTTGATTCACTTTCTTCAGATTATTTTTATCCGGTTCAGGGTATGGTGCTGTTAAAAATATCTGATACTACTACCAGTTTGGAAAGGGGAGACCGGATAGAATTTTATGGGAAAATTTATTCAGTCAAGGGAGGGAAGAGTCCTGGAGGATTCAATTATCGGAGATTTTTAAATTTAAAAGGGATTCATGGAATTGTATATTTGACGACTCTGCTTGATGTCAGGGTGGATAAAAGAAATCGTTATGAAATAATTGCTTTAGCTGATAAAATACGAGAAGTTATACTTTCATCTCTCAGAAAAAATCTAACCCCCACCACTTCAGCTCTGGCGGCGGGTTTTTTGATTGGGGAGACCAGAGATATCCCCGGGGATATTTATAGTTGGTTCAGAGATTCCGGGACAATGCATCTGCTGGCTGTATCCGGCTCAAATGTCATATTGGTTATTATATTTTTTACTTTTCTCTTAAAACCGTTCAGGGTATCGGGAAATAAAAGAGCATTGATCCTTTTGATTGTTTTGTTAATGTTTACATTAATTTCCTATGGGGAGCCATCTGTTGTTCGGGCATCTCTTATGGCCGCTCTGATTTTGTTAGCTGGGCTGATTGGGCGTAGTTATAATCTTAATAATATCATAAGTACTACTGCTGCAATTATTCTGTTGGTAAACCCGGCCCAACTGTTCGATGTCGGTTTTCAGTTATCGTTTGTTACTGCCTGGGGCTTGATTTTTATTGTTCCCGTAATTCATGGAAAATTTGAAATTTATCACAATAGCTTATGGTACCGTTATCTGATCCTCCCGGCGCTGGTATCATTTGTTGCTCAGATATGTTCCGGACCATTAATTGCCCTGTATTTTCAAAGGCTCCCGATTATTTCAGTTGCCGCCAACCTGGTGATTGTTTTGCTGACATCAATAGCTGTTATTGGGGTTTTGGCTCTATTAGTTGCGGATTTGATACTTCCCATGTTTGGCCTTTTGGTTGGTTCAATCGTAAATAAATTTATTGAATTGATCATTATTTGTCTGAAATTTTTTGGAGGTCAGGAAATTCCTGTTATTACGACCGGAATAGTACCGATATTTTTTGTCTTTATAATTTATGCCTTTTTGATTTTGGGGGTCTGGTCTCTAATATCAAAGCCAGTCCGGCGCTTCTGGATAATAACATTTATCATAACAATAAATTGTTTACTACTAATTCC
>CAYPUP010000010.1:0-15893 GCA_964413795.1 uncultured Ignavibacteriales bacterium | reverse complement strand
TTAGCCATTTATTCGTAGACAGAAACCTGTTTTCCATCCCGACCAACGCGTTCGAATTTTATCACACCGGTAACTTTGGCGAAGAGAGTATTATCTTTGCCAATACCTACATTTTGACCCGGTTTAATTTTCGTACCGCACTGGCGAACAATTATCGATCCAGCCGGAACGGCCTGGCCATCAAACAGCTTTACACCGCGCCGCTGGCCATTTGAGTCGCGACCATTCTTTGATGATCCAACACCTTTTTTATGAGCCATAACAATCCTCTATTATCAAAAATTTTTTTCACAATCCACAGGTTTTAACCTGAAAATACCAGCATAAATGGCTATCGGCCATATTATACCTCTTCAACAGCTAAGTAAGATATATTGTTGGTTAAAAAAAGCAAGCGAAAAGGGCATATAATACCTTTTATATTGATTCACTATTCTTTGGTATTTATAAATAATCATAAAAAAACCGATGATCCAAAAAACCATCGGATTTTACACTACAGTAATTAGGTGTAGCCAGGCACCCCCACAAACTGCATTTCTCTCTCATTCAGGTCAAGCATCATTGCACAGCACACTGATGCAACCTTGTATAACCCCCGCTGTCAATGACTTGACACGTTTATGTGTCAATCTTCCTACAGACACTTCCGTTGTTGGACTGGATGTATTGCCGTATATGATCCCAGATGATAAATCACATTAATTTATTTATAACAAACTTTGTGCCATAAAAATGACAAATATTCAAAAACGATAATCGTTTGCGCTGCAACGTATTAGATATTAACAATTCTATTAGAATTACTTCAAGGGTATTATTCACCAAATTTAATAGTTTTTTAAAGAGTGTTTTATACCTGATAGGAATTACCTGCTGGATGAAATAAACCAATAATATCAGAGATTAATAAAAAAACCCCTCAAAAAGGGGTTTTTCTCGGTTTTTTCAGGCTAACAAGTGGGAGCGGTTCCCCCTTTGAATAAATAATTAACTAAAAATACCAAATCAGCAACATCAACCGGAACTCCATTGTTAACAATTCCGTCAGCATTGGCCGCTTCAATAATTGGAGGAGCATCCCCTCCCTTAAAGAGATAATTTACTAATAATACCAGATCATCAACAAGCGGTCCTTCACCATCATTATCAGCATCTCCACAGATATATGCCAAAGAAATATTAAAAATGAAAACCTGTTCAGTATTAGCTCCAATATTGTCTTCAATATAACTCGTAAAGATAATTTCGCCAGTATCTGTTGGATTACCTGTTAATAATCCGGTGCTACTCAATGATAAACCCCAGCCAGCAAGATCTCCGTTCTTATCACTCCAAACAATTGTCCCTATTCCTCCCGAGGCTGTCATCTGTTGACTATAGAGGGTATCTTTAAAACCATCAGGAAGATTAGGGGTTGTAATGGATAAGGGATCATTGACATTGAAACTATACGATTGTTCATCAACACCGCCAACATTGTCAGTTGCAACAGCAGTAAAACTAAATGATCCGGCAAGAGGTGAGCCAGAGAGCAAACCATTTGAAGAGAGTGTTATACCGGTTTCGTTGAGATCGTTATATTTATCAGACCAGGTTTTAGTTCCAGTGCCACCTGTCACATCAAGCTGTTGAGAATAGGGAAATCCAGCAGTCCAATCGGGTAAACTTAAAGTTGAAATATCTACTGCCGGATTGATTTCAAACGAAAAGAGTTTTTCAGCAGTACTATCAACTTCGTCAGTAACCATAGCGGTAAATGAAATTATTCCGGAGCTAACTGGATTGCCCGATAACAAGCCATCTGATGCAAGACTCAATCCTGTTTCGCTCAAATCACCATACTTATCCGTCCAGGTTAAAAGCCCCACCCCGCCGCTTGCTTCAAGCTGCTGTGAATATGTAACATTGATTGTCCAGTCTGGTAATGATGTAGAAGTAACAATCAGTGATAGATCATTACATTCATATCCCGTGACAGTAAAGTCGTCAATGTTCCAACCACAGTATGTCCAGGCGCCATCGGTAACCCCCATCGTAAAGCGGATATAAACCGTTGACTGATTATCAGCATAAGCGGAGATATCATAATTCATCTCCTGCCAATCATAATCTGTAACTTCAGCATTATTAGTCCAAATTGTCGTCCAGGCAGTACCGTTATTGCTGACCCTGATATAGGCATGGTCATAAGATGGTTGTTCGACACCCAGCCAGCGCCAGAATTTCAGTTTGATACCTGAAATACCTGAGCAATCGATAGCCGGGCTGGTGAGGTGGTATTCGGGGATGCTATTAGCATAGTCGCCACTAAGATTATAACCAAAGACATTTGAACTTCCATTATGCCCGGACGACGGATCTGGCCCGCCATAGGAGCCTCCCCCGCCGGTTGGATTTCCACGCGACCATTGCCCCCCGGAAATTGTCCACCCTTTATTTGTTTCAAAATCATCTTCAAAAGCAACATTGGCATCGGTAGCAACAACTGCAGAAAAAGGGTCAGCCGGATCGGGATTATAAATAGTCCCTGTAGTCGCTTCATTTGCCCTGACATAGAAAGTGACTGTCGTATCATCACAGTCTACATTTGGAAATACCGCTTCGTATAAATCTCCCCCCAGATCGGTCATGTTGATCGTGATCGGGGCATGCCCGTCAATCTTGTAGGTTAGTTTCCCACTACCCGGAACAACCAGACCTCCTGAGGAACCGGTAACTTGAACCTGAAAAGAATTTGTCGCATTTGGAACCAGATAATCAGGAACACCGCCGGGATAACTGAAAAGTAACCCGGGAACAGGAATATAAGATCTGTCAATTTCATAGGCGCAAGCCAGCATTCCTTTGACCATTTTTGTAAAATAAACAAAATCCATGTAGCTGGAGTTATCCTGAGGGGAATGATAAACAGATGAGAAAACATATTCATGCAGAAAGATTACATCATATCCGTTTTGTTGATAAGGGTAGTGATCTGATCCGGAGGAGCTTCCAGTAAGAACACCACTAAGATTTACTGCGGTAAGTGAATCAGCCAGACTTATCCACAACTGCGCCCAGGAGTTATCAGAACCATGATACAATTTTGCCTGGGTTGAATTATTTATAAATGCAATCATATCCATGTTCAACATAGCTACAATACTGTCGCCGGCAGCAGCAGCGGCGTTGGCATGATGCCAGGAACCGTTAAGTCCCTGTTCTTCGCCTGTATAAAGAGCGAAAACAATGGTCATTTCGGTAGGGATATCTTTTAGAATCCTGGCCATCTCTAATACTCCCGCAGTTCCGGAGCCGTTATCATCAGCCCCCGGAGAGCCCGAGACCGCATCTTTATGAGCGCCGATAATAATATGGTGGTCAGGGTAGGTATTGCCTATTTTATAGGCGATAATATTCTGGACATTATTTGAAGAATAAACAAATGAATCAAGCAATACCGAATCATAACCGAATTCAACAAACTTATTGTAACACCAGTTGCGCGAGGCATAATCCGCCGCTGATCCAGTTACACGAGGAGGAAAAGCCTCCAAGGCATAGATGTAAGATTCCAGTGAATCCTGTTCGACCAGACTAATCAAAGAATCAAAATCCAAATCTTTTTCAAAAGAGAGTTGTATTTTCTGACGTGGTTCCTTGTAAGAGATTTTTATATTTTCAGTTTGGATTTTAGCTAATCCGGTATAAGTGCCGTCATTAGAAAAATCATTTGGTTCAATTTTTAATACCCGCACTCCATTGTCATCATAAATGACCTGAAACTTACTGGATACCGAACCATCAATACTGATATCAAGAGCCAGATGATCACGATCAACACCTGAAGCAATAAGCTGATATTCAAGATTTGATTTCTCAATAGCAGCATTGTGGCTTTTTTTGGTTAAGACCAGATATCCGTTTTCGATTCTCAATAGGGGATCGATCCCCAATTCTGATAATTCCTCCGCATTGTCATGATTGATAACCGTTACTTTGTAAAGATCCTCAGCCATCAATGGAACAGCAATAAGGGCCATTAGAATTGTTGTTATTACACACTTCCTGAACACATTTCACCTCTGATATAATTATGTTTTATCCAAAATATCCACAGACAGGACCGCACAACTGGTAAAGCCGCCATAATTGATATTCGTCCGAACTAATTCGGATACAAATTTTCCGATGAAAAAACAAACGCACACTTTTCTTGGATCCTCTTGCAGTGTGTTTTGTTCACTATAGAATTTCAGAAAGGTAAATCCTGACGTCATTCTACACTAATATTGTCCTTAAAGTACATTATAATAGAAATTTAATAATCGTCAACCGTAAATAACTAACAATAACGAGAAACCAGAATAATTTAATATTATCCTGTTTCCCGCCCACCAAAAAAATGTGGGAAAATAATTAAAAGAAGGTAGAAAAATCCGGCTACTATTATAATGGTTGGTCCGGAGGGAAGATTGGTTGAATAGCTTAGACCGAGTCCGGTGACAGAGAAGATAACTGCCAGCGAAGATGACAGAATCATTGTCTGCCAGAGATTTCGGGTAAACCGTCCTGCAATAGCCGCCGGAAGAGTCAAAAGGGCAATTACGAGAACTATCCCGACTACAGTAACAAGAATCACAACTGTCAATGCGGTTACAATTAAAAGCAAAAGATAGATTAAATTTGTTCTCACCCCTCTGATACGGGCAAACTCCTCATCAAAACAGACTGCTTGTAGTTGATTATAGAAGATAAAAACAAAAATAATAACGATTGCGTCCAATATGCCTATCAGAAGAAGATCAAACTGTCCGACCATCAGAATATTACCGAACAGATAGCTCATCAGTTCTTCGTTGTATCCCGGTGTCCGGGCTATAAACAAAATTCCCACCGCCATCCCGATCGCCCAAATCGCACCGATGACAGTATCTTCCCTCTCTTTGGCTCTGATACTTACTAAGGCGATAATAATGGCTGCCACGACAGCCGCTACTATTGCTCCATAAAGCGGATGCAGCCATGGCAATTCATAGACAATGGAAAAATAATGCACAATCCCCATCCCTCCCAGTACACTATGAGCAATCGCTCCGGCAAGGTAGGTAATTTTGCGGGTTACGACATAGGTTCCTATTACACCGCTGACCACTCCGGCTAAGAGACAGGCTAAAAAGGCATAGAGCATAAAGGTGTGATTGAATATGGCTTCAATAAATTCCATTGCTAATCCATTTATTAGTCTTTGTGCTCGTGTTTGTCATGGCGAACTACCCGCATCGATGTCCCATACAATTCTCCAATAAATTCCCCCTCCATCACGCTGGTCGGATGAATCGCAACGGTTTGATTAACGCAGACAACATTGTGAACAAATTCGGAAACAAAGGCCGGGTCATGCGAGACCATTACAATCGCCAGATGTTCGTTGAGTTTTTTGAAAATTTCAAAAAGGTCTTTTTCCACTACCCGATCTAAATTCGCTGTTGGTTCATCAAGTATTAATAATTCCGGTTCACAGGCTAAGGCTCTGGCTATTAAAAGCCGGCGCACCTGTCCCCCGGATAATTCTTTTAGTGATTTCCTGGCTTGTTCAAAAAGGTTAACCTGTTTCAAGGCTCTTATGGCCGCTTTTTTATCATCTTGGGAATAGGGGCCAATTCCAATAGGTTTATCAAGCCTCCCCATCAGAGCGACATCCATAACCGTTACCGGAAAACTGAGATCAAGCTGGACATGCTGGGGCATGTAACCGATACGCTTGCGGGCTTTAACCGGTTTTTCACCAAAGACAACTATCTCCCCCTTTTTGGGATTTATTAATCCCAATATCAACTTTATCAAGGTTGTCTTCCCCCCCCCATTGGGGCCGACTACCCAGATAAAATCATTTTGATATACATGAAGATTGACATCCCGCAAAACCAAATCACTTTTGTGCCCGTTGTAGCTATAGGAGACATTGTCAATTTTGATCAGCAGGTTTTTATGTTCAGTTTTCGTGGCCATAATTTAGTTTATTTTTCTTCAAATGAACTGGCGATTTTATCCGCCATCTCAATTAGATTATTAAAATAATCAGACGATAACGGATCAAGCGTTTCAACTTCTCCTTGAATCGATTCAGCTATTACACGTGCGGATTTATCCGAAAATTGCGGCTGGATAAAAATTGTCTTAATCTTTTCCTGCTCAGCCATCTTTACAAATCCAGCCAGTTCTTTTGCGGTTGGCTCTTTTCCCTCGATTTCAATAGCTATCTGTTTTAGTCCATAAGCTTTACAAAAATATCCAAAGCTCGGATGTAACACGCAGACCCTAAGGGTCTCTTCTTTTGGAATTATGTTTCTGATTAAAGTATCCAGTGAATCCAACTCATTTTTAAACAATTCCAGATTGTTTTTAAATATTACTTCATGTTCAGGGGCTATTTCGATTAGAGCATCTGCGATATTTTTTGCCTGCAATTTTACCAACTCCGGATCAAGCCAGATATGGGTGTCTAATGCTCCGTGATCGTGATCATCATCATGAACGATCATTGGAAGTAATTCTATACCATCCTGAGTCTTTACTATTTTAATTTTAACGCTGTTTGAATTAAGATTGTTAATAATATGCTTTTCAAACGGAACGCCAATTGTAAAAAGAAAATCGGAATTTTCGATATCAATCATCTGCTGCGGGGTGGGATTATATGTTTCCGGTGATTGTCCGGCCGGGATCAATACCGAGATATCAACCAGCGTATCGGCAATCTTTCTGACAAAAAACTCCTGCGGCGGAATAGATACGATTGTTTTAATTTTATCGCTCCTGATCTGTTCGGAATTACATCCAATAAGAATAGTTAAGAGACATATAATTACTATAAAGATATTTCGCATAACCAGCCTAATGTTTGACCCGTTTATTCTTTTTTGCCGGAGCAGATTTTTTCGTGCAGACCAGATGCATTTCGTGGCAGTCATCACATTCTTTGATCTGATGATCCTTAGCAAATCCCTCCCAGTGCTCGCTCTGCTTGGGCGTAAGAATACCGGTCCCTTTACACAACGGGCAGGTATTATCCAGTGCCGACAACAAAGCCGACCGGATAAAGCCGGAACGGTTGGAGATCCCTTTCATAGCTTCGAGCATGGTCTCATCGACTTTAAATGTGACAACTTCGGTTTTACGTTTCATACTAATTGCCTTGTTATCCTTTATTGGTCGAAACCACAGGGGTGTCGACCTACATCTTCGCAGCATCTTAGTATTACTTTGTATTACCTGATTGTCAAGGGAAATAATAATAAAAGTTGTGAGGCGTGTACCGCTTACATTATTACACTTTATTCCATCTTCAAAATAATATTAACTTTTTCAATCGGGAAACCGGTTTCAGTGGCGATTTTTTCGGGAGTGCTGTCGACCTCTTCGGCCAGGTGTTTGACATATTCGATTTCAAATTTATCATGGGCTTTATCAAATGGTTTGGTATCCATAATTTCCTGCCATTTACGAGCCTTGTTTTTGGTACAGTGGCAAGTCATGGCCCGGTCTATCGTCTGGATAATCTGCTCTTTCTTGAACGGCTTGGTGATATAATCAAAAGCACCTAATGAAATTGCTTTGGTAGCCGAATCCATAGAACCAAAAGCGGTAATTATTATTACTTCTTCGGGCCTGTCTTTTTCTTTGATAAATTTCAAAATATCCAGCCCATCCCGGCCCGGCATTTTAAGATCGGAGATGATCAGATCAAACTGGGTTTGACTGAGGACTTTTTCAATTTCGAGGGAGTTGTTAAGAGTGGTAATGGCATATGAAGTTTTTTCATTAATAATCCGCTCCAGCAGTTTAAGCATATGGGGTTCGTCGTCTATCGCCAAAATTTTCATAGACATATTAAACACCTTTCTCGGTTTTATCCGAATCAGCAATTTTCATAGTTACCGTAAATGACGACCCGCTTGGCTCATCAGGGTCATCTTCAACCGCATGGCTGAAGAAATCGAGCGACCCGCTGTATTTTTTAATTATGCCGTAGCATAATGACAGCCCTAAACCAGTCCCCTCACCGACTTTTTTGGTCGTAAAGAAAGGATCAAAGATGCGCGGTTTGATCCGGTCGGGAATGCCAACACCGGTATCAGTGACCCGGACGCAGACTCTTCGGGATTCTATCCATCCGGATATTTTAAGAGTTCCTTCGGAGCCTTTCATTGCCGCAAGGGCATTATTTATCAGATTAAAAATCACCTGCTGGAACTCTCTGGTGTCCCCTTTGATATCGGGCAGGTTTTTATCTATTTCATAAACCAGTTTAATTTTTTTGTGGGCTAAAGTACTTTCAACAATATTGATAACAGTTCTAAGGCATTCGTTGACATTAACACTTTCCTGCTCCCCTTCACTTACACGGGCAAATCCCAGAAGATTTTCAACTGTCTTTTTGGCGATCTCGGCATTTTGTTCTATGATATTCAAATCTTCAAGTTCCGGTGAGCCCTCTTTGAATTTATCCTTCAGCAAATCAGTAAAGCCCAGGATTACAGCCAATGGGTTATTTATTTCATGAGCCACCCCGGCGGCAAGAGTTCCTATCGAAGCCAGCTTCTCGGTGTTATACATCCGCTGTTCGACCGCTATCTCTTCGGTAATATCTTTAATAATCGCTACACTCCCAATAATTTCACCTTCATCGTCATTTATAGCCGTTCGCGACAGATCAACCGTAATTCTTCGCCCGTCGGCAGTTAATCTAAGAGCACGATAATTTCTGATATAACCCTGGGCTGTAACTTCCTCGTGTATTTTTCTCAGTTCCTGATTAGCATCTAATTCGGGAGGAATAATTCTGTGGAAGGTTTGCCCAATCATTTCCTTTTCAGTATAGCCAAAAATTCGTTCTGCCCCTTTGTTCCAGACAAGTATTTTATTGTTCTTATCCATCATTATAATAGCTTCAACCGAGTACTGCAGAATGCTGGAAAGATAATTTTGCTGCTCGATCACTCGCCGGGATAAATATCTGGACATGCGTCGTTCATAGATGACTATCAGCCCGCCAAGCAGAAACATACTGATAATTATTGCAATTTCAGCCGCGATATGCCTTGTGGTAGTCCCCAGTACTCTCTCCAAAACTTCACTCACCGGTGTATTGAGTGCAACTGACCAGCAACTTCCATCAGGAAGGACATCAAGCTTAACAGGGGCAAAAGCAACTAATATATCAACCGATTTATCATTATCATTTGGTATTGGACTGTGATAAGAGGTTGTTCCGGATTTACCATAGATCATTTTATTGTTCATAGCCAGCATTATCGATTCAAAATCATGAGCTGACAGAATATCGTTAAAAACCTTCACTACTCTTTTCCCTATGTATTCTTCCTCAGTATGATACAAAAAATTAGCTTCATCATTAACTACCCAGGAAAAACCTGATTTACCGGAACGAATCTCCCCTACGACATTACTGACCAGCCTGCCTGCATCGCAATTGAGATATACATTGATAGTATCTACATTATTATTAGAAGAACCAGAAGCCGTGGAATATTTTGAAAAACTCGCTAAACCGCCGTTTCCATAATAGGTCAAATATTTTTGATTAAGTATTTTATTCTTAAGTTGAAACTTAATATTTTCATGTACAAATTCAAGATTGAAATTATTATAAATACATTTAACCAATCCCTCTTTGAATTTAATCCCCGCTTCCACGACTCCGATTTCTCTATTATTTTCAACTGCATATTTCAGGATATTTTCTATTTCATTCTTCTCCCCCGATTGATAGTTGCCTATTAGAAAATCCAACTCGGATTCAATACCTTTAATTTCCATCTCTATCTGCAGCGCCGCCTGTTTGGCGAGCATGAGTTGCTGTTCGTTGAATTCGCTTTTGATATGCTGTTCAATCATATCGGCATCCTGATAAACAATATACAACCCTATACCTAACAATATCAGGATTATCACCAAACTGATAAAAACCAGATAGCTGAATTTTAACAGGGTATGACCCTGATCAAATTGGAAAATTTTAAGAATTTCCACTGCTATTATCTGCTTTATTTAAAATTCCCAATCGTTGCATCATATCTTTTTTGTACCAGCCTGCCACTTCATCGTTGGAAAGCGCCATATCAAGCTGCTTTGACATCATCGTCAAACGCCCCAGCAGAATGAGTTTTTCCTTGATTTCATCTTCGGAAATATAAGCCAGGACAACATCCATATAATCTGCTTTGCTGTAATTTTCAAACCCCAGATGCCTGGTAACGTCGGCAATCAGATTAATGCGTCTGACTCTTTTTTCCAGCATCGCTCCCCCTTCACCCCACTGCATCCGGATATAATTGCTGTCCGGTTCACTGGTACACATAGCTTCCACAGTAGTAAAATGATAGCCCATATGCAAATTACAAATCATATAATCATGGCTCAAGATAGCAAAACTTGTCTCTCTGAATTCGGGCATATCATCAAGATTACCATCGGCTATAAAAGGACCCTCGACCCTTTTGAAATCCTGAGAAAGCTTTACCGATGGCCATCCTTCTTTGGCAATCCCCTTCCAAAAGTGGATCATCGGCACTGAATATAAATCTTTTGCATCAATGTATCCCTCCTTGCTGCGAGGAGAGTTATCCTGATCGAGATAAATCAAACGGACATCGGTTGGCAATTCAGTTTTCAGCCTTAAGCCATGTTGTTTTTTGCCTCCGAACCTGATCGCCTTGTCAAACATCTCCTCAATCACCTTCTGATGGATGTAACGGCAAATATCATGTATTGTCCGACAATTTTCCGCTGTAAATGTTTTGGATTGAGGATGAAGCAAGTTTAAAGGTGAAATCGACTTCAATATCTGTTTGAGCATTTCAAAAATAGCCAGATCACTAAAAAGATCGACTTCCCCTCTTCTGGCTTCAATAAGATTATGCTTTATGCCCCGGTAAACGACACAATTAGTGGCATCAACAGTTACTTCATCATTATTTTTAAATAGTTTAATATTTTCAACATTCCCCAAGGTAGGCACGCGGAATTCGCGGGCAATCGTGGCCATGTGATTGGCCATTCCCCCGATACCGGTTACTATGGCGTTGACTCTTTTCATTACGGTTACAATACCGGGAAAGGGATTTGGCGTAACCAATACGGCCCTATCGGGCATATTCGAAAGATCATCCAAAGAGGAGGCATGAAAAATATTACCGGAACCTGCACCGGGGCTTATTGTAACCCCACCGCTGGATAATTTATCGAAATTGCTAGTATCAATTTCCTTTTTTGCAACAGATGATTTAAAAATCCTGAGTGTTCTGGTTTGCAGGAGATATATCTTTCCTTTTTTATCTACGACAAATTCGATATCCTGGGGAAGTTCATAATGATTTTCCAATATTGCCGCATAGCGCGCCAATTCGCGTAACTGGTCATTATTAAGTGAGGGTATTTCCTGCTCTTCTATGGGAACTGTTTTCTCGCAGGTCCCGCCATTCTCTGACAATACCAATTTAATTTCTTTTTTAGATATAGTTCTACTTAGTATCGAACCCTCTTTCCTTGATACTCTGAATGTGTCCGGAGTGAGCTTGCCATCCACCAGGTATTTCCCAAGCCCCCAAATGGAACTTATCATTATGCTGCTGTCGTTGGTATCGATAGGATTACGAGTATAAATAACCCCGCTGGCGCGAGCATCGATCATCTCCACACACGCGACACTCATGGCCAGTTTCTGTTCCGACAAGGCCTGGCTCAGAAAGTAATAAATTGCCTGAGGTGTAAATTTCCCCGCTATTACTTCCTTGTATTTATCAATAATTTTATCGGGAGTAACATTTAAAATCGAAGCATACTGGCCTGCAAAACTATGGATGGAATCTTCCCCCAAAGCACTGGAACGCATGGCAAAGCGGGTAATAGAGTTACTTTTCTGAAGGTTTATACTTGATTCCAGAATAGCTTTTGAAATTTCATCAGGAACCTCGCATTGCATTACCATCTCACGCATTCTTTCGCCGCATGAGATCAAGTCGTCGGAACTGCGAATGTTAAGATTTTCAAGGCATTCTGTTATTCTTTCCTGCAGATTATTGGAATTGACGAATAATTTATAAGCCCAGGCTGTTATTGCAAAACCTTCCGGAACCGGAAGCCCCAGTCTGGATTTCATCTCACCCAACTGAGCATTTTTACCACCAACTGATTTTATTTTATCCCGCCCCAGAATATCATACGGGATAACCAGATCATCTTTTATAATTTCACCTGAGAGAGGTATAATCTGTTCCAAATCTGAAAAAATATTATCAGTAACTTTAAAAAGGGAATTATATTTTTCGCCCCCCATTGATACCATTAGCTCTATCGCACTGTAAGTATCGGCCTGCATTTTTTTGAGACTTGATTTGATATAATGCAGATCAAACAGATATTCTCCCTGCGCTTTTTCATCCATATCGCTTAACAGACGGAGAACATGATCATGTTTACTTAGCAACTGTCTGAATATCTGGAATTTTTCCCTGACGAATTCAAGATCCGTATCAGAACCGGATTGACCCAGGCCGATAATAGTACGCAGCCATTTCATTTTTATCAACCTCTCAACCTGAATTGACATTTAGACTAATCAGCGATAACTTCAGATAGTAAATATGAGCTAATCATTGAATAAAATCAATTACTTTAAGAGAGGATTCGAAAGGTTATAGCCGGATAATTATAGCCACAACTTACGGTCAAGAGTCCGATAATGAACGGCCTCGGCGACATGCCCAATTTTTATTTCATCTTCATTGTCCAGATCGGCAATCGTTCGAGAAACTTTTAAAATGCGGTCATAAGCTCTGGCCGACAAACCCTGTTTGGTAATAGCAAGTGACAGCAATGACTGGGACTTATCATCAATTTTGCAATATTTCCTTATATCCGATGATTCCATATGAGCATTACAAAAGATTTGATTTTCTTTTTCAAATCTTTCCTGTTGTCTTTTACGAGCCATGTTCACTCTTTTTCTGATTGTTGCAGATTTTTCACCACATGTTTCCGAGGAAAGATCTTTGAATTTTACCGAAGGGACGCTGATATGTATATCGATTCGATCCATCAACGGCCCTGAGATTCTCGACATATATCTTTGAATCTCACCGGAAGAACAGTTGCAATCATGATTAGGATCGCCATAATAACCGCAGGGGCAGGGATTCATAGCCGCCACAAGCATAAAACCGGCCGGATAGGTAAGAGTTATGGCTGCTCTGGAAATGGTGACTTCGTTATCCTCCATCGGCTGCCGAAGCATCTCCAGAATATCTTTTTTAAATTCTGGCAGTTCATCCAAAAATAGTACGCCATGATGAGCTAATGATACCTCACCCGGCTTGGGTATATGCCCACCACCGACCACGCCGGCATAAGAAATAGAATGATGCGGTGATCGAAAGGGACGTGTGGCCACCAAAGCTGAATCAGCAGGGAGGCGGCCAGCAACGGAATGAATTTTGGTTGTCTCTAATGCCTCGGCGATGCTGAGATCGGGAAGAATTGTGGGTACTCTGCGAGCCAACATTGTTTTGCCAGAACCAGGCGGGCCAATCATTACTATATTATGCCCCCCGGCAGCAGAGACTTCCAGGGCTCTTTTGGCTGATTCCTGACCTTTGACATCGTTAAAATCAATCGGGTATGAGAGAGCTCTTTCAAAAACAGCTTTAATATCGATATAATATGGCTTGATCGTGCTTTCATCCTCCAGAAAATGTATCGCTTCTTTAAGAGAGCCGACTGATATGACCGGGACGGTTTGTGCCATAGCCGCTTCTTTGGCATTTTCTTTGGGGACGATAATGCCCTTTATTCCATTATTGGGAATTATATTCATTGTCATCGGCAGTATCCCGGGAACGGCTCGTAATGTACCATCAAGAGAAAGCTCCCCCAACATGACATACTCATCGAATCTTTCCCGCAAAATTTGTCCGGTTGCGGCCAGAATTCCAACAGCTATCGGGAGATCAAAAGCGGAGCCTTCCTTTTTTATATCCGCCGGTGCAAGGTTTATCGTTACGCGCTTAGCCGGAAAAACAAAATCAGAATTTTTAATGGCTGAAGTTACTCTTTCTTTTGATTCTTTTACAGCCCCTTCCGGCAGTCCGACCGTAACAAAAGCAGGTAGTTGCTGCTGAATATCCGTTTCAACTTCCACCCGGTAAGCATCAACCCCCAAAGTCGATGCGGAGAATATTTTTGATAACATATTTACCTCAAGTATATATTTATTTCAATTTGCCCCCGGAGGCCACAATTTGTGGCCTCCAAACCCCACATTGGGTACGAGACCAAATGTTCATGCGCTCGTTGTTTCATTTCCTCTGTCTCTTCCGATTCAATCTTGTTTTCAACAAAACTTAACAGATGGGACTGACAGCTACTGTCAGTCTTTATTTATTTATTTTGATTATAATTGATAACGGAATATTGCGAAAAAAAAAGGCAGGGTTAACCTGCCTTAAAAATCAAAAAATATTTACACCTTAGTTATCGTATACTTTTAACAATCTTAACTGCTTTACTACTGTTTGAGATTCGCCGGTAATCTGCTGGGTCATAACCAGGGTATCAGTGGAGCGATCCAGGAGGAACAGTCCGTTGGGATCAAAACTTTCATTACAAGATGAACAAAGAGCGCCATTGGGCTGAGAACCACTCTCCTGCAAACGTAATCTCTCTTCTAATAGATACTGGCCAAAAGGTTCACAAATACAAAAATCCATATTAAAATCAGGGTGCTCGAAATCAAGGTTCATATCCCATGTAGTTTCTGTAAATGTCCATGTTATCTGTTGGATTGAAGTATCTTCAGTAGCTCCGGTACCTCGTATGCGGTAAATATACTGACCGACGTAATTACCCTCCAGCGCTTCAGGCGGTTCAAGTATAATATCAGCAGCGCAGCCAATTATTAATGCTATCGTTATCAGTGAGATAAAACTAATTAAAAACTTCTTCATATTTCTCCAACTCCTCAAATATTTACATCACGATTGGGGAATATATATCCGTTATTTTTGGAGCACAACCCCAAAAAGATATTTTTATCAATTATTTAGACGATTTATAACGGCAAACTGTTGAATTTATTAAATTTCAGTCTTTATATCTTTTTAATGATTTTTTCAATAAATTGCCATAACCCTTTATATACAAAGAGATTAACACTGATTTCCTGGTAAATCTATAAGGATAGGTAATCTATAAACGATCCCGATTTGCTCCGCATCCTGTTATTTAACAATAAGATAATAGGATCGGACTATATAAGCGTCATCCCTTACGGTTACTTATTACAGATGGCAATACTCCATTATTGAACTAATCTATTTGACATTCAGCGCTGTAGTTTATATAATTTAGCATAAGCAGATATTACGAAGCTTGCTGATGATTCAACTGATCTGGGATCTCCCCCTCTATCCCCGATCTGTTCATTAGTAAGCTTCTTTTTTTTGCAAAATCAAAGGCCTAATCATAAAGCTGTAATTTATCCTTCATTGTCCAGATTTCTTTTGACATGTTCGAATTCTATTCGTTTATTGTAAAAACCACAATTAAAAAATCCAAAACTGTTTTTTGTTCGAACATTGTATGACGTACAGATTTATCCTGATGGGAGGTGATAGCAGGAAAATATTTTTAGACGGACAAAATTTATTAACAACAAAAATGGGAGGTTGAGATTATGAAAAAGTATTGCAAAGTATTTATCCTCATTTTTTTGGTATGCCAGTCAGTTTCAGCATTAGATTTTAAGATTACCAGTGTTATCGAAGTGGGGCCAATTTTTGGAGGTGCTGGAATGCATCCAGCCCAATGGTCACCAGATGGAACTAAATTAG
>CAYPUP010000009.1:0-15979 GCA_964413795.1 uncultured Ignavibacteriales bacterium | reverse complement strand
TATCAGCACTTCCGATATTCTAAAAAAATCCAAAGTTATTGTCAGTTCTCTTACTGATGCTCTGGGAAAATATGAGGAGATCGTTAAGAAATATCTGACAAGGTCAGTCAATCAGGATACAGGTAAATTTGAAGCTCTGAATACGGCTCTTTTTAATGATGGTATTTTTATTTATATACCAGACGACACCAAATTAGAACGGCCAGTTCATTTGCTGCGTGAATCAGGAAGAGCAACTTCAATCTGTTTCCCCCGTTTATTAATTGTAGCCGGTAAAAATTCCAAAGTTACTGTAATCGATGAGTATGTCGGCGGTTCCAAATCAAGCGAGAACAACTCTCAGACTAATGCTGTGGTTGAAATTTTCTGCGGGTATGGCAGCAAGTGCCGCTATGTCCCACTGCAGCATCAAACCTCCGAATCAAATATATATTTAACCCATCGGGCAATAATTGAACAGAACAGCACTATGCTTACCATCCCCCTTATTTTTGGAGGAAAAGTTTCCAAGCATAATTTCGGAATCCATATGGCCGGTCAGGGCGCAAAGAGTGAAATCTATGGCCTTCTGTTCGGAACCGATCACCAGCATTTTGATAATCATACCCTGCATCACCATGAAGTCGGAAACACCAATTCTGATATCGATTTCAAAGTTGTTTTGCGTGATAAGGCGCTTTCGGCTTATACCGGCTTGATTAGAATTGATAAGCAGGCTCGTATTTGTGAAGCCTATCAGGTTAACCGGAACCTGATGTTAAACCGGGGAACCAGAGCGGAAACAATTCCGGAACTTGAGATTTTAAACGAAGAGGTTAAATGTTCGCACGGAGCGACACTTGGCCCTATCGATCCGGAAATGATTTATTATCTTTCCTGCCGTGGCATTGAAAGAGATCAGGCGGTGCGTATGATCGTGTCGGGCTTTGTTTCTACAACCCTTAAAGAGATCCCTGAAGATTTAAGAGAACGTATCACCGATTTTGTCGATAAACAGTTGGAGGGAATTTGAGATGGATGGCTTTACGCAGGTTGCCGCGACCGAAGAAATTCAACCGGGAAGCATGAAATCTAAGCGCATTAATAATGTTGCAGTTTTGATTTGTAATGTGAATGGAAAATTTTATGCTCTTGCCGATGAATGCACTCATGATTTTGCCCCTATCAGTACCGGGGATCTGGACAAAGATGAAATAATATGCCCTCGTCATCATGCCCGTTTTAACGTTATTGACGGATCGGTAAAAGCTCCACCGGCGGTGGTCCCTGTTGAAACTTATGAAGTTAAAATTGAGAATGACATAATTTTTGTAAAAGTTGATTAAGAGAGTTTTGGGAAGGTTTGATGGAGCAAAAAACACAAAATAGGCAGCAAACTTCCAGAATCGGATTACTGCCGATTGATATAGAACGGATACGCGCCGATTTCCCTATTCTTGATCTGAAGATAGATGGCAATCGACTCGTTTACCTCGATAATGCCGCCACCACTCAAAAACCGAGAGTGGTGATCAATGCCATTATCGAATTCTATCGTAAGTACAACGCCAATATCCACCGGGGATTGCATTATCTCTCTGAAAAAGCAACCGAAATGTATGAACATACAAGAATACATGTTGCGGATTTTATCGGCGGGGTTGATCCCAGGGAAGTTATTTTCACGCGTGGAACAACCGAAGGAATTAATCTGGTTGCTTATACCTGGGGTGAAGAGAATATAAAGGAGGGCGATGAAATTGTCATCACTGAAATGGAGCACCATGCCAATCTTGTCCCATGGGTGCAATTAGCCAAGAAGAAGAAAGCTATCCTGAAGAGAATCCCAATAACTTTTTGCGGCCATCTCGATCAGAGCAACATAAATGATATCATCACCTCTAAAACTAAATTAGTAGCCCTCACCCACATGTCCAATGTTCTGGGTACAATTAATCCCGTTGCGGAGATCACTGCTATTGCCAAAAAACACGGAGCTGTTGTTTTAGCTGACGGCGCTCAGGCTGCCCCGCATCTTAAAGTTGATGTGAAGGCGTTGGGTGTCGATTTTTATGCCTTTTCATCGCACAAAATGCTCGGTCCCACCGGTGTTGGCGTTCTTTACGGAAAAAGAGAATTGTTGGAGGCAATGCCTCCATTTAATATGGGTGGCGAAATGATCCGCGAAGTCAGTTTTGATCATGTTACCTGGGCGGAACTCCCCAATAAATTTGAAGGTGGCACACCCAATATCGCTGACGTCGTCGCTTTTGATGCCGCCTTGCATTATCTCGAAGAAATCGGGATGGATAATCTCCGCCAACATGAAATGGAACTTACCAAATATGCTATCGAGCATCTCTCAGCAATTCCCGGATTGGAAATACAAGGCCCCATGGAAGTTGATCAAAGGGGCGGAGCAATTTCATTTACAGACAATGACCTCCACCCCCATGACATCAGCACTTTTCTTGACTCAAAAGGAATAGCCATTCGAGCCGGACACCACTGCGCCCAGCCGTTAATGTCAGTACTGGGGAAAATAGCGACAGCCCGAGCATCATTATATATTTATAACAACGAAGCCGATGTTGATGCTTTGGTATCGGCTTTAAAGGGGATGAGGAGATATTTCGGTCTATGAGTGCTTCATTAGATGATATGTATCGCGACATAATCCTTGATCATTATCGCTCACCTAGAGGACGGGAACCGCTGCCGATGGCTGATTTTTCTACCGGCGGTCATAATCCAGCCTGTGGTGATCAATTGGAATTAGCGGTTAAAATCGATGATGATATAGTTAAAGATATTTATGTCGATTGCAAAGGCTGTGCTATCTCAACCGCCTCCAGTTCAATGTTAGCTGAGATTTTAAAAGGTAAGACTGTTGGCGAAGCAAAAAGGATAGCAACAATAGTAAGAGCGATGCTCAAAGGTGATGAAAATGTTAAAATTCCTGAAGACCTGGGCGATATTGATGCGCTCGAGGGGGTAAAAAAATTTCCGGTAAGAATCAAATGTGCTCTTCTGGCCTGGGTGACCTTCATGGAAGGGCTTGAAAACTACCAGAATAGCACTAAAAAACCTGACACCCCAACTACTCTTGAATAGAAAAAGAAAGACATAAGATGCCTCTACCGACAAAAGAAGAAATTATGGATAGGCTGATTCATGTCTATGACCCTGAGATAAGAATCGGCATTGTTGATCTTGGCCTGGTTTATGATGTTGATATCAGTGATGAGGGAGCGGTAAAAGTAAAAATGACCCTGACCACCCCCGCCTGCCCTTATGGGGAAATGCTGGTCACCGAGGTTCATAAAGAAGTAGCTGCTATGGATGGGGTCACTGATATGGAAGTGGTCCTAGTCTGGGATCCACCCTGGGAGCCTGAAACAATGGCCTCCGACTACGCCAAAGATATCCTCGGAATCTGGTAAATCACATATTTCTTAAATTGTAAATTATTTCTGGACAAAATAAATCTATTTATTTAGACTAATACTTAAATAATTTCACCGCTAATGATTGATAATTAATTATGGAAGATCAAAACAGAAAAGCAGATATATCCTCTCTCAGAATTGATAAAGACAAAAAATTCGACGACCGCCCCAAAAGTAAAAAATGGCTCTGGCTGGTCTGGATTACAATAGCTGTTATAATAATACTTGGATATTTTTATCTCAAGGACAGTGTTACCCCGGCGATGAAAGTAGAGATTGGTAGAGCAACCCTCCTGACCGGAACCGACGCCAATGCCGCGCTTTGGTAGCAACCGGATATGTTGTCGCCCAGCGCAAAGCGGAGGTTGCTTCCAAAGGAACAGGGAGGCTTGAGTATCTTGGGTTTGAAGAAGGGGATATCGTAAAAAAGAATGAGATTATCGCCCGTTTGGATAATGAGGATATAAAGGCCGGTCTTGATCAGGCTGAAGCTGAGTTGGTGAAAGCAGAGACGGATACTATTGATGCAAGTAGAAAATATCGAAGAGCCAATGAGCTTTTTCAATCCGGTTCAATTACCAAAACAGAACTGGAATCGGCTGAGACATTATATCTGCAGACTCAGGCTATTTTAAACGCTGTCCAGGCGGCTGTTAAAGTGGCCGAAGTCAATCTTGAAAATACTTATATCAGAGCTCCGTTTGATGGAACCATATTGACTAAAAATGCCGATGTCGGTGAGATGGTTACCCCATTTGCATCATCGGCTTCATCGAAAGGATCAGTAGTTACTCTGGCTGATATGACCTCGCTGGAAGTGGAAGCGGATGTCTCCGAGTCTAATATAAATAAAGTAACTCCGAATCAGCTGTGCGAAATAATTTTAGATGCTTACCCTACCGTCAAGTATTCCGGTTATGTGAAAAAGATTGTTCCTACTGCTGACCGCTCAAGAGCGACAGTACTTACTAAAATTGCATTTTCTGATATAGATAAAAGAGTCTTGCCGGAAATGTCAGCCCGGGTTAATTTCTTCCTAGAAAATAACAAAGATCAACAGGATCAAATACCGGTAGTTGTCGTCCCCAAGGATGCCATAACTACCCGCAATGGTGAAAAGGTATTATTTGTCGTTTTGGATGAATTGGCCATCCAGAGAGAGATCACCGTCGGACGTGAACTTAGCGATGTTACCGAAATTCTAAACGGTGTTCAACAGGGCGACAGAGTAGTCATCTCCCCTCCCGGACGACTTGAAACAAATCAAAAAATTGAAACATCAAAGTGATAATAACAGGATATGATGAATAATTCACTCGTAAAAATTGAAAATGTAAGCAAATCATACTGGCGGGATAAACTTGAGATTCCTGTGCTTCATAATATAGGCCTGATAATTCCTGAAGGTGGGTTTGTTTCTCTGATGGGTCCATCCGGCTCAGGGAAAACCACACTGCTAAATTTAATAGCGGGAATAGATCGGCCCTCTGCCGGAAAAGTCTCGGTCAATAACGAAGAGGTCTCTTCCCTCTCCGAGGGAGAACTGGCCAAATGGCGCAGCAGGAATATTGGGTTTATATTTCAATTTTACAACCTGATGCCGGTTCTGACCGCATTTGAAAATGTGGAACTCCCCCTTCTTCTGACAAAAATGAGTAAATCCGAGCGGCGGAAACAGGTTGAGACGGCTCTCTCTATTGTCGGCCTTCAGGACAGAATGAGTCATTATCCCAACCAATTATCGGGCGGGCAGGAACAGCGGGTGGCAATTGCCCGGGCTGTGGTCTCCGATCCGAATTTACTTCTCGCCGATGAACCAACCGGTGATTTGGATAAGCAATCAGCCGAAGATGTCATGGAATTGTTATCGCAGTTAAACAAGGAATTTAATAAAACGATTATAATGGTTACCCATGATCCCCGGGCCGCGGAACATGCCAAAATCAAACATACTCTGGATAAAGGGGAATTAGAAAAAGCGTGAGAGTCTTTAAACTTATAACAAAAAACACCGGACGCCATTTACTCCGCACTCTCCTGACAGTATTAGGCCTCTCAATTGCCGTAATTGCCTTTATTATTATTCGTACTACTGTCGATGCCTGGTATGCCGGCGCTGAGGCATCTTCTCCCAACCGGCTGGTTACACGTCACGCGGTGTCACTTACTTTTGATCTTCCCCTGGCTTATAAAGAAAAGATTATGAAGGTTGATGGGGTAAAAGATGTTTCCCAGGGCAATTGGTTCGCCGGACAATATATCGATGATAAAAATTTCTTCGCTCAGTTTGCAATTAATCATACTAATTATCTGGATATTTATCCTGAAATTCTGGTACCTGAGGATCAGATGGAAAGATTTTACAAGGAAAAAAATGGCGCTATTGTGGGCCAGGGATTGATTGATAGATTCGGGTGGACACTGGGAAATAAAATTCAGTTGACAGGTACAATTTACCCGGGCAATTGGGATTTCACTATAGTTGGTATATACACTGGGGCTAAAGAAGTGACCGATGAAAACACGTTTTTCTTTCGGTGGGATTATCTTGATGAGAAGATGCGAGAGGATATGCCCGGAAGAGCAGGAAGAGTCGGTTGGTTTATTGTAGAGATAAAAGACCCTACACAGGCAGCAGTTATATCTGAGAAGGTCGATGCCTTTTTTAAAAATTCCCAAAACGAAACTCTTACTGAAACGGAAGAAGCCTTTAACCTCAGTTTTGTCTCAATGGGAAGTTCAATTGTGACGGGATTAAATATCGTTTCATTTATGGTAATTGGTATCATTCTTTTAGTTTTAGGCAATACTATGGCTATGACTGCCCGTGAACGAGTTTCGGAATATGCTGTTCTCAAAACACTCGGCTTTCGTCCCGGTCATCTTGTTGGTTTGATTTTTGGTGAATCTTTAATGATTGCCATACTTGGCGGCATAATGGGCATCCTTCTGACTATCCCCATAGCATCGGTTGTAAAAATTGCTCTTAGCGCATTTTTCCCGATTTATACGATCAGTCCCCTGACTATCGTGCTGGCTTCATCTATGACAATACTGGTAGGCCTTTTGGCAGCAATTTTTCCCACTCTTAAGGCTGTGCGCACTAAAATAGTCGATGGCTTGAGAATTATTGATTAGGACATTATATGAATTTATTAATGGCATATTCATATAAAAATATTTTTGCAAGAAAACTTACCTCTACTTTAACCATTGCCGGTGTTGCTTTGGTAGCGTTTGTATTTTGTGCGGTACTAATGCTCACTAACGGTCTTAAACAAACATTGGTAGATACCGGAAATGACGATAACGTCACTGTTATCCGGCGAGCATCCAAGACTGAAATCCAGTCAATTATGCCTTTATCTATGGGAAAAATAATTATTTCAGATCAGGCTTTTGCACGAAGTGAAACGGGCGAACCAATGGTTGCTACCGAAATAATGGTTTTGATTTCTCAACCCAAAAGAGGCTACAGCGAAAAAGAGACCAGTAATGTTCCAGTTCGAGGGGTTAGTAAAATGTCCTTTGATGTCCGCTCTAATATAAAAATTAAAGAGGGACGGATGTTTACTCCGGGAACATCCGAAGTAATTGCCGGCACAAAAGCAGCCAAAGGATTTCAGGGCTGCCAAATTGGAGGAACGGTAAGGTTTGCCTCCCGTGATTGGACCATAGTTGGAATTTTTGATGGAGGTGGTTCCGGTTTTGATAATGAGTTGTGGGGTGATTACGATCAACTCTCAGCAGCCTTTGAACGACCGATTTATTCTTCATTAACCGGCCGTCTGAAATCACATGATCTTTATGATGATTTAAAAAAACGACTCAATGCTGACCCGCGTCTTATTATAGATGTGGATCGTGAGAAAGATTACTATGCCAAACAATCAAGCTTCACCACTACCTATATAAGTATTCTTGGGACTGTGATCAGTATTATCTTTTCCCTTGGTGCGATTGTCGGCGCTATGATTACCATGTATGCCACCGTTGCCGATCGAACCAAAGAGATTGGAACACTTAGGGCTTTAGGTTTCAGCCGTTTCAGCCTGTTGATTACTTTTTTGGTAGAAGCGGTTATGATGTCTGTGATTGGTGGGCTGCTTGGGATAGGGATTGCTTATTTCCTGAGATTCTACGAAGTCTCAACCACCAACTGGGATACTTTTGCCGAAATAGCTTTTTCATTTGAGATCTCCCCCGGAATAATTATTGGAACTCTGATTTTCTCCATTGTGATGGGATTTGTTGGTGGATTTTTACCGGCAGCCAGAGCCTCAAGGTTGAAAATTTTAACTGCCCTCCGAGCCAAAGCCCGGTAACGATGTAATTCTTTTTTTTAGATATAAAAAAGTGATGAAACTAATAAGCTTCACCACTTAATAATTCAAAGACCACTTTTAATCTAATAAACCTGGCGTGGTCAGTTAGGTTAACGAATAGCCGCCATCAACAATAATTGTCTGACCGGTAATCCAACTGGCTCCACGGCCGCATAAAAAGACAACCACATCGGCCACTTCTTCCGGTTTCCCGATTCTATTATAAGGGGTACGTTCGATAACCCTTCTTTTCATCTCTTCAAAATTGGGAAAGACTTTAAGAGCACTGGTATCAATGAATCCCCCCGAAACACAATTGACACTGATTTTTTTAGGAGCCATCTCAATAGCGGTATATCTAACCATATTTTCTATAGCCGCTTTGGAGACCCCGATTGCGGCATAACCGGGGATGTATTTTATTGAGCCTAAAGATGAAAGAGCCACGATGCGGCTGTCCTCTCCCATCATGGGCACGCCTAACTGAACGCTTTGCAAAAAGGCGCGGGCATTGGTGTGCATGGACAATTCCCAGGCTTTGCGGTCGATGTTCATCATATCGGTGTAAAGGCCAAGAGCTGCATTGGATACTATGATGTCTAATTTGCCATAATCTTCTTTGATTTTTTCAAAAGTCTGCACTACTTGGTCAGCATTGCCCATATTCGCCCGATGCGAGACACATTCCACGCCATAGCTTTTGATTTTTATTTCAGCAGCTTTAGCATCTTCACGACTGCGAAAATAAGTCGTGAAAATATTTACACCTTTTTCAGCTAATTTTTCTGCGATTGATAAGCCAATTCCGCGAGTTCCACCCGAAACAAATGCAACTTTTCCTTTGTATTCCATTCAATCTTCTCCATAAGCTCTGTCAGATCGTGTAGCCTCCTGCTTGCGATTCAAGATCTTCCGACAGCGACTCAAGTTCTATTGGTTTAAAAGTTGTTTCAAAAATTCGATCATATTCCATAACCAAATTTTCACCGAATTGTTTCATATCTATTTTCTCGCCTGATATCTTTTTTAAAGAGGTCATAATCCCTGATTCCAAACCACAGGGATTGATTTGCTCAAAATCATTAAGATCCGTATTTAGATTGATTGCTGCTCCATGAAAAGTCACCCAGCGTTTAATGGCAATCCCCAGCGAGGCAATCTTTTTATCATCGACCCAGATTCCGGTATTTACCTCGTCTTTGCGGGCTTTAACGTTATATTTTGCTAAAGTGAAAATAATGCCATCGAAAATATTTTCTATAAATTTATGCAGATTCAGTCCTCGACGCTGAAGATTAAAGATAAAATAAACCACTAATTGTCCGGGACCGTGATAGGTAACATCACCCCCCCGCTCGACAAAAACAGGCTGAACTTTCAGGTTTTTAAAATTTTCCTCATGGCCGTCCTTGCCGACAGTTATAACGGGTGGATGTTCAACGAGAATAAGGGTGTCACGGGCGAATCCTTCCCGGCGCATCTTTACCAGCCCCCGCTGCCATCCCAAACATTTCTGATAATCGACCTTGCCTAAATCCAGAACCCAGCCAAAAAGGTGATTGTTATAAATCGACATAATTATCGCAGATTAAGCATGAATTTTTTAACATCAGCCAGATATTCATGAACCCGATGCAGGAACTGAACAGCCACATGACCATCAATTAAACGGTGATCAAATGACAATCCAAATGATGAAATATCCCTGATCGCAATCTCACCTTTATGCACCCATGCTTTTTTCTGAATAGCGTGAATCCCTAATATAGCAACTTGTGGTTGATTTATAATTGGTGTCGAGGCCGTAGCTCCAAACATACCGGCATTTGTCAGTGAGAATGTCCCGCCGCTGACATCATCGGGCAACAGACGATTGGTGCGAGCCTTCTCCCCTAACTGGGCAATTTCTACAGCTAATTCAACAATAGTCTTTTTGTCGGCATCTTTTATAACCGGGACAATTAGCCCCTCTTCACGAGCTACGGCAATGCCAATGTTATAGTAATATTTGTATGTAATGAGTTCGTTTGTCATGGTGGCGTTCATCTTGGGGAATTCTTTCAGCCCAAGACAGACCGCCTTAACAACAAAAGGCATATAGGTGATATTCGCCCCATAACTGGCCACAAAATCGTTTTTGATCTGTTTTCTAAAAGCGGCAAGATCAGTAAGATCAATATCTTCAAAAGTTGTAACATGCGGAGATATGCTGACAGATTTCAGCATGTGCTCGGAAATTAATTTTCTGACTCCTTCTACCGGTTGTGTTTTTTCACGCTGCGCCTGAGGCAGGGGTTCAAACTTAGGAATTTCGACTTTGACTAATGGTTCAGGGGAAGCTGGTGCTGCAGCAGAAGCAGGGGTTGCTTTTACGGCAGACATCATCGGAGCGGGTGGGGCAGGGATTGGTCCCTGTTTAAAGCCAGCCTGGATGCTTCGTCCCTCGACAGCACGCATGACATCATCAACAGTAACTCGACCTTCGGTTCCAGTAGGAGTAATAGTAGAAGGATCAATAGAATATTCCCGAACCAGCATTTTTACTTTAGGGGACATCTTCCCCCGTCCAATTGCGGCAGTAGCTTTTACATCAGGTTTTTGCGGAGTTGAGACAGTACTCGTAAAAGTTGCAGGAGCAGGGACAGGAGCCTGAGCTTTTTGGGCTTTTGGTTCCGCTTTCTTCTCAATCGCTTTTACTTCCTTGCCGCTACCGTCATCAATAATAGCAATCCGGGTTCCGACCGGGACAACATCATTCTCTTTAACTAATAATTCGGTTATAACCCCGTTAACTTCCGAAGGAATTTCAATATTGACCTTGTCTGTCATTAACTCAACCAGGGGTTGGTTAACTGTTACTTTGTCGCCAACCTTGACTTTCCATTCCAGAATAGTTCCTTCAAGAACTGACTCACCCATCTGGGGTACCAGTACTTCAACAGCCATATCGTTACCTCACTCCAATTTGTCCATATTTACTTAGTTAGAATATAAAAACATTAAAAGTGTAAGTCCAGTCTGCTCTTTATTATAATATCATGAAATTTGCAACATTTTCTCAAGAGCTAACAGCGCTTCCGAACGGGTTGGTTCGGGAACAGAAATCGGCTTTATATCTGCATAATTCTCAAGCGTATATAGTAAATCATTGATTGTTGTACGATACATATTGGCGCAAACCGGGCAGGTTTGGCCGGATAACTCAAAAATTGTTTTATCCGGGTGTTCAATCGCCATCCGATTTATCAGATTAATTTCAGTCCCGATAGCAATTGTCGATCCGGGAGGAGCTTCCTGGCAATATTTGACAATATAGGCCGTCGATCCACTCCCATCGGCCAATCGAACCACTTCGTGCGGAGATTCAGGATGAACTATTATTTTGGCATCGGGATATTTCTCCCGCACTTCAGACACATGCTCTTTTTTGAAATTGGTATGAACGTGGCAATGCCCTTTCCAGAGAATTACCTTAGCTTTGCTTACCTGCTCTTCGGATAAACCGCCGTCATCGCGGGAGAAATCCCAGATCACTATTTTATCAGGATCAATTCCCAGTTTAATGGCAGTATTATAACCCAGATGCTGATCCGGGAAGAAAAATACTTTTTCTCGCTGGTTAAAAGCCCATCTTAGCGCTGCATCGGCATTGGATGAAGTGCAGATTAGCCCACCATTGCGCCCGGTAAAGGCTTTTAATCCGGCAGCAGTGTTCATATACGAAATAGGCATTATATTGTCCGGATTGCTGATTTTATCAAGATACTTCCAAGCTGACAAAACATCGGCCATTTCAGCCATGTCCGCCATCGGGCATCCGGCAAGAGGATTAGGGAGAAATACGGTCTGATGATCCGAAGTTAAAATATCTGCTGATTCAGCCATAAAATGAACACCGCAAAAAACAATAATCTCAACTTCTTTCTGAGCGGCTGCAATCTTAGAAAGGCCATAGCTGTCACCGAGATGATCATTAAACTCAACCACCTCTACCCTTTGATAATGATGGGTAAGGATTAAGAGCTTTTTCCCCAGTCTTTTTTTAGCCTCGTAAATACGGGCTTTAATATCATCCGGCTTTGCTTCCCGGTATTCTTTTGGAAGCGAAAAATACACTACGTTTGGTCCTTCAATAACAAGTTTATCATTCGTTATTTATAGAACAGAATCTTATTCCAGGCGTTCCCGAACTAATCGAGTTTACTTAGCTCTTTAAGCAGTACATCATTATCGGGGAGTTTGGCGGGATGTACCTGCTGAATAAATCTAATAATACCTTTTTTATCGATCAGAAAAACCGACCGACCGCTATATCCTTTACCCGTTAATACACCGTATTTTTTGGCCACTTCCCCATGGGGAAAGAAATCGGACATCAGTGGAAAAGAGAGGCCGCCAAAAGATTTTGCCCAGGCTATATGACAGGGGATTGAATCGACCGAAATACATAACAACTGGGCATTATATTTTACGAATTCTTCAATGATCTCCTGGTAACTGGGAACCTGCGTGGCGCAAACCGGTGTCCAGTCGGTTGGATAAAAGGCCAAAACGACATTTTTCCTCCCCTGATACCAGGCCAGGTTGAGCTCTCCTTCATTGTGAGTCGGCAGGGTAAAATCCGGAGCCGGATCGCCGACCTTTAAAGTCTCTGTTTGTGAACTGTCAAATTCAGCCAATATTCAATTCCCTGATGTTCAATGTTCAAAAGGCGAGCTGTCATCCATGCTGAACCAGTAATAATTCCCTGAAATAGCCTCGCGTTCAGCCTGAAGGAGTTCAAAGTGATGATGCTCTTCTTCTGCCAAGCGGTCAAAGATCTCTTTAAATTCCTTATCATCGATAAGATCGCGTTCATCCTGATAATATTTAGTGGCAGCCAGTTCAGCTTCAATAGCCAGATTAATAAATTCCATTTCGGATTTCAAATTATTAATATGTCCTTTTTTGAAAATCTCCGTCAGAACACTTAATCCCTTTTCAGGCAATTCACCGATTTTAGGACCAATATGCTTATGAAATATTTCAACCAAAACTTTCTTATGATTGATTTCGTCATCGCGAAGACCTTCCAGTTTTATTTTGGCATCGGGATGAGTTACTTTTTTTGAGACCAGATCATAAAAATAATAACCCTCTTCTTCCCCTTTTATGGCGCGACGTAAAGTCTCGGCAATTTTTTCTTTTGAATTACTCATTTTCCCTCAACTTATAATAACTAATTGTTAATACTCTTAATATAGTCTATTGCTTTTTTCATACGCTCGATTACTACCGGTTTCGAAAGAATCACCAGCAGGTCATAAAGTCCAGGCCCAATCGATCGACCACTTACTGCCAGTCGAGTCGGATGAATGTATTTGGCTTTTTTAATATTCTTCTCATCGGATAAGGCATTTAGAGCCTGTTCCACACTGTCATGGGAAAAATCAACAAGACACTCGAATTTATCAACTAATTCCTGCAATCTATCGGCTGCTTCCGGTGTGAAATTTTTCTTAACCGCCTCTTCTTCATATTTATAATCAAATGAAAAGAAGTACGAACTCATATCCACAAAATCAGTAACTCTTTTTACCCGCTCTTTCAGGGCGCTTATCACCTGGCGGAGATATTCCCACCTGGTCTCCAGCCAGTACTTGGATGTAAGACCAGCCTCGACCAGCATTGGAGCAACCAAAGTGGCCAGGTAATGATCGCTTTTCATTTTAATGTGCTCTTTGTTAAAGGATAACATCTTCTCTTCATCGAAGATGGCATTGGAGCTATTAAAATTTTTAACATTAAAAACTGAAACTAATTCATCGATCGTATATAATTCACGATCATCCTTCGATGACCAGCCTAAAGTACAAAGGTAATTAAATAGTGCATCAGGGATTATACCTTCGGCGCTGTATTCATTGACATCCTTATCACCCAGTCGTTTTGATACCTTTTTCTTATCCGGCCTGAGAATCAAGGGGATATGGCCAAATTCAGGAACTTCAAAACCAAGAGCCTGATATATAATAATCTGTTTAAAAGTATTGGTAATATGATCATTTCCTCTTATCACATGCGAAATATTCATATCATGATCATCAACCACCACTGCCAGATTATAAGTAGCAGAGCCATCGGAACGGGCAATTATAAAATCCTCAAGATCACAATTTTGCTTGGTAAGATCGCCGCATACCAGATCATGAAATTTAGTCTCCCCCTCGGGAATCTGTAGTCTTATAGCGTATTCTTCACCAGCATCCAGTCTTTTTTGGATTTCTTCGGGAGATAACTTCAGACACTTCCGGTCGTAAATATAAGAACCTTTTTCAGCGGCAACCCTGGCCCGTTCATCTTTTAACTCTTCCGAGGTACAAAAACAACGATACCCTTTTCCACTCTCAAGAATTTTATTTGCGTAAATTTTATATACTTCGATGCGTGAGGACTGATGAATTATCTCTTCATCCGATTCCATCCCCAGCCACTTAAGGGCATCGATAATCGGCTGAACCAGATCGAGCTGATTTCTTTCCAGATCAGTATCTTCAATGCGGATCAGAAATTTCCCGCCGGTATGACGGGCTAAGAGCCAGTTAAAAACTCCGGTTCTGGCAACTCCGACATGAAGATAACCGGTTGGTGAAGGAGCGATGCGTACTCTGACAGGCTTATCGTTCATAAATCATATCTCATAATTATTTCCGCGATCCGGATCGCTTTTCTTCTCATCATCATGTGAAGCCAATTCATTCATGTTTTCCGGTCTGGAAGGTGGCAGTGGTGGCACTTTGATATTGCTGTCAGGTCTAACATCCATAGATGCTGCTGCTTGTTGTGGGTGAATAGGAGTGGTTAACATAACAGAATTATCTTCGGCATTTATTTCAAGCCCACCGATTAATTTAGCCAGTAGATTGTAAATAAAAACACAAATCACCACCCAAATGGTTCCAAAAACAGCTCCTCCTATTGAAAACATGATGGGAACTATTATCAGCATGCCTAACAGAGTAATATCCTCATTCCCCATAATATCAAGTGGTAATACACCTGCCGATGATATGACGGATAGCATGATGGCATAAAAAATACCAAATATGAAGCCAACGATCAAATGGATAAAGACCGAAATCTTTATCAGGCTCCAAATACCTATCGATTTAATTTCGAGTTTCATATTATTACCTGTATAAAAGGCTATCTCCTTTCAATTGAAAGAAGATAGCAACTTGTATTGAAAATTCAAGAGATATTATTAATTTATGATTTCTTGATCAGGAAACGGGCATCAACCGCCATACATTGTAATTTTTCCGGTGAGGCAATAAAGGGGTTGATATCAATTTCTTCAAAACAATCAAAATCCTTCACCAATTGTGAAAGTCTGAGCAAGGTCTCTTCGACAGTGGCAATATCTACCGGTGGAGCCCCGCGATAACCCTTTAAAAGTGGGTAAGATTTTAATGACTGTACAATTTCACGAGCATGACTGCTTGAAAGAGGGGTAATGCGGAATGCAACATCTTTCATAATTTCAACATAAATTCCACCTAAACCAAACATGATTAAAGGCCCGAAAGATGGGTCAACAACCATCCCCATCACCGTTTCAATCCCGCCGGAAACAAGCTTTTGCATAGCTACGCTGAATTTCCCACCGGCCTTAAGCTCCTCTTCCACCCGTTCCTTTAGACCGGCAAATGCGGCTTTGATCTCCTTATCGGTACGCAAATCAACCATAACTCCACCCTTCTCGGTCTTGTGAAGGATTGGAGGAGTATTAATTTTCATAACCACCGGATACCCGATTTTTTCTGCAACTTCAACCGCCTCTTTAGCAGAGGAAGCATATTTATAACCAGCAGCCTGTATGCCATAAGCCTTAAGAATCTCAATAGCATCCTCACTGACAATGGCATTTCTATTTTCAGAGCGGGCTTTATCTACAATCTTTTGAACCTTCTCCATATTGACATTAAATGTTTTGAATTTACCCCTGGAAGCGGCAATGCGCTGGCGGTAATGTTCTATAGTCTGGAGGGTCTTGGCTATCGCCTCAGGAAATATATAAACCGGAATCTTATGCTCTTTCAAAAATTCGATCCCATCAGAATAAAATCCGGCCCCCATAAAACAGGCTAACACTGTCTTTTTAGTATCAGCAACGGATTCATAAATATGCTTGGCTACTTCCAGTTCATTAATCGTAACCGGAGGAACAAAAATGGGAATGATAGT